>NZ_JBFAOJ010000017.1:0-133966 GCF_040675205.1 Streptosporangium sp. NPDC049644
GCCGGACGGTCGGAGGACCGTCCGGCCCCGATCCTGTGTGCGGGCCGGACCGCCGAGAACGGCCCGGCCCCGAGCCTCTCGCGGGGAGCCGGGCGGCGGACAACCGGGGTGCGATCGCGCCGGAGCTGCTGCTAGAGTTACCTCCGTCGCAAGCGCCGCTAGCTCAGTTGGTTAGAGCAGCTGACTCTTAATCAGCGGGTCCGGGGTTCGAGTCCCTGGCGGCGCACTTGCGAGAAGCCCAGGCCGGCATCGTCGGCCTGGGCTTCTCTTCGTATGCGGGCCGATCTGGCGACGAGCCCTCCGGCCACCTGGAACGTTCGTTGGAGGACCTCGCCGACCGGGCTCGAACCGGCGTCCACCCGGTCCCGAGCCGGGCGCTCTACCTCTGAGCTACAGCGAGGCCACGTCCATCGTGGTCCATCGTGTGCGGCACCGCCGGCCGGGCTCGAACCGGCGCCCACCTGGATGAAGAGCCAGGCGTTCTACCACTGAACTACAGCGGGCCGCACCCCAGTGTGCTCGATACCGCGTGGCGGACGCCACCGAATAACGGCATCGCCGACGGGCACGCACCGGCGTTCGTCCGATCCGAGGCCCGGCGGCGCCACCGCTTACCTACAGCAGGGCCGCCGACCTATTTTCCCGGAAGGTCCGTGGCGGGCAGATCGCTGACCACCACCCCGGAGGCCAGCCCGTGACGGGCGTCGTCAGCCAGTTCGGGCTTCACGCTCCTGCCGCTGAACACCCCGGCACGCCGCAGCAGGGCCGCCCACACCGGATCGGCGACGCTCACTCCGTGCACCAGTTCGGGCGTCGGCCGGAACACCGCCACCCCACGTCGAGCCGCGGGCGCGGTCCAGCCCGTCCGCGCCGGGTCCAGCCCGGCCGCACGGCAGGCCGCCTCCACGTCGGCACGCGTGCAGGCCGCGGTGCCGTCCAGCACCTGCCAGGGCGGCGGCAGCGCCGCCCACACCGCGGTGTTGGGGTCGACGTCGCCGCCGGTACCGTGATGCCAGGCGGCCAGGTCGGCGGCCATCAGGCGCATCACCTTGCCCGGACAGGCCCCCTGGAGCAACTCCAGCGCGTCCAGCGACGCCAGGCAGGCCAACCAGCCGGCCCGGGCCGCGTTGTAGGCGACCGCCAGGTTGTTCCACGTGGTGGAGTCGTCGCCGGGCCGTACGATCATCGTGGTGCGGTCGGTGCCGGGGTTCCAGCGGGCACGGAGCAGGTCGGCGCTGTGCCGCATGGCGGCCGACCACTGGCCAAGCAGCCGTCCACGCTCCTCGTCGGTCAGGCGTCCCAGGACGTCAGGGGTCGTCCGAGCCTGGGCGATCATCCACCAGTCGCTCCGGTCCGTGCACCGGCCGAGCAGGACCTGGGCGATCTCGTCGAACGGGTTCTCCCGCCCGGACAGGCTGAACTCCCGGCGTACCTTGCGCCGCGCGGTGTAGTACGCCACGAAGCACGCGGCGTCGACGTCGGTGACGAACCGCTCCAGGGGGATGTCCGCGGCGAAGCCGGTGACACCCACCATGAGCAGGCGCCGCTTGTCCCGCTCGGTGCTCAGCGTGCCCGCCTTGGCGGCGATCCGGCCCAGCAACCTGAACCGGCGGTTGTACTGCCGCTTGGACAGATCCATGCCCGCCGCCGCCCGGGCGTCCCGGTTGAGCCGGTCGGCCAGGAAGTCACCGCGGTCCGGCGTCCAGCGGATCTCGTGCCCCACGCTCGCCGCGAACTCCAGCAGCGACTCGGGATCGTCGGGGTCGACCTCCACCAACCGCTCGAACAGGCGGCTCGCCGCCGCGACCTGCCGGGCACCGCCCACCGGCCTCGCGTAATCGGTGGACATCGAGGAGAACCGGCCCTTGCGGCGGGAGGAGTGTTCGGCCGCACGCTCCAGCACCACACGCTCGCGCCGCGACAGCTGCCCGTCCAGTGCTCGCAGCACCAGATCGGCGACGTCCTCGGGCCGGTATCGCCGATCCAGCGAGTCGTGCAACTCGGCGAGGATCTGTCGGCGGGACCGGTCTCTGTCCTTGTCCTTGCGGAACGTCATGGGAGCCATGATCCCGGCTGGTTCGAACCGACTTCGACTGGTTTTATCCGGTCGCAGCTGTCTGCTCGGTGGTGTCGCGAGGTCGGCGCAGGCCGTCGAGCGTCAATGTGAGCAGCCGCTCGGCCCTACCGGGATCGGCGGTCACCTGGGCGATGCCCGCGGTCAGCTCGACCAGGTCGACGAACTCGACGTCCGCCCGTACGGATCCGGCCCGCTGAGCCGGGTGGAGCAGGCGCTCGGCGGCACCGCGCAGCATCGCCCAGCAGTCCACCCCGGCCGAGGAGGTGGCGAGCATCATCCGCGCGCCCAGCCCGTGGTCGGTCATGGCGTGCGTGATCAGCAGGCGCAGCCAGGCGACCAGCGCCTCGCCGGGTGGCATGGCCTCGGCCAGCTCTTCCGCCTGCGCGCACAGCCTGGTCAGTCGCCCTTGGAACACCGCCGCGAGCAGCGCGTCGCGGGTGGGGAAGTGCCGGTAGAGCGTGCCCGGCCCCACCCCGGCCCGCCGCGCGATCTCGTTCAGGGACGCGTCGGGCCCCTTTTCGGCGATCACGGCCATGGCCGCCGCCACCAGCAGGTCATGGTTACGGCGCGCGTCGGCGCGCATCGGCCGCGTCTGCACGGGACCCCTCGGGAGTTGAAACGGAGAGACTCTCCGTATTATAGTCCCCGGAATATCCGGAGAACCTCTCCGGAAAGCCCGAATGGGACAGGAGACCCATGACAAGCACGCGCAAGGACGATGCCCCGCACCTCGGCAGGGTCGGCATCTGGACCTTCGCCTTCGACGGCGGGCCGGCGGGCGAGGTGCGCGACGCGGCGGCCGAGATCGAGGAACTGGGCTACGGCGCGGTGTGGTTCGGCGAGGGGTTCGGGCGCGACTCGGTGAGCCAGGCGTGGCTGCTGCTTTCGGCGACCCAGCGGATCACGGTGGCGGCGGGCATCGCCAACATCGCGCTGCGCGACCCGATCTCCATGGCCGCCGCCGAACGGGCGCTCAACGAGGCGCACCCGGGCCGGTACGTTCTGGGCCTGGGCGGGCACCGGGTCAGCGACACACCGATCCAGATGGACGGCTACGCGATCCCCAGCCGGGGCAGGGCGGTGGCCACGATGGGCGCGTACCTCGACGCGATGGACGCCATCCCGCTGAACTCGCCCGCGCCGCCGTACCCGCCACACCGGATGCTGGCCGCGCTGGGCCCGAAGATGCTGGCGCTGGCAGCCCGGCGCACGCTGGGCGCGCACCCGTACTTCGTGCCCGTGGAGCACACCGCGCGGGCCAGGGAGATCATGGGGCCGGGCGCGCTGCTCGCGGTGGAACAGGCCGTGGTGCTGGACCCGGACCTGGACAGGGCGCGAGAGGTGGCCAGGGAGCACGTGTCCCTCTACCGCGGCGCCGCCCCACACCAGATCGCCAATCTACGCCGGCTCGGCTTCGACGAGGACGAGATCGCGCACGGCGGGGACAGGCTGATGGACGCGATCGTGGCCTACGGCGACGTGGAGGCGATCGAGAAGCGGGTCCGAGCCCACTTCGACGCGGGCGCGGACCACGTGTGCCTGCAGGTGCTCACCGCACGCCCCGGCGAGATCCCGCTGGCCGAGTGGCGTGAGCTGTCCGCCCTGACAGCCCTGTAGTGGCGAGAGCAGATCGGTTCGATGATCGCCCGGCGGGATGGGCCGGGCGCGAGCAGGCTCCGTTTACCGCTCAGCGGCCGGGTTTTCCTACGATGCGGGGGTGGAAGTGCTGAGCGAGCAGGAGTGGCGGGGCCGGGCCTCGGCGCATCGGGACCGGGTCGGAACCTGGATCGAACCGCATCTGCGCCGTGGCCGGGAGCAGGTCGCCCACCCGGTCGAGGACTTCCTGTTCACCTACTACACCTTCCGGCCCGGACGCCTGCTGCGATGGCATCCGGGGGCCGAGGTGATCCTGGCGGGGGCGAGTTCCTACGGGGCGAACTACCGCGACTGCGCCGAAGGCGCGGTGCTGGACCTTGAGCTGGTGCTGCCGCAGCGCACAGCCGCGATCAGTTGGACGAGAGAACTGCTGGCCGCCACCGCGAGCCGTCCGCCCTATCTGGGCTGCTTCGGGATGCACGAGTGGGCGATGGTCTACCGGACGCCGGAGGTGGAGATCCGGCACTCCTCCTTCCCGCTCCGGCTCTCCCCCGAGCGGATCGAGGAGATCGTCGACCAGCGCGGAGTGCGGTGCGGCCACTTCGACGCGTTCCGCTTCTTCACGCCGCCCGCCCGCCCGCTCAACGTGATCCAGCCGACCCGCGAACGCCAGCGGGAACTGGAGCAGCCGGGCTGCCTGCACGCCAACATGGACCTCTACAAATGGGCCTACAAGCTGTCGCCGCTGATCGGCAGTGAGCTGGTCGCCGACTGCTTCGCGCTCGCCCGCGACATCCGGACCATGGACATGCGGGCCAGCCCGTACGACCTGAGCGCTCTGGGCTACCGGCCGATCCAGGTGGAGACCGCCGAGGGCCGCGCCGAGTACGCGACCGCCCAGCGCGCCTTCACCGAACGCTCCGCCCCCCTCCGCAGCCGCCTGCTACAGGAGTGCGACCGGCTGCTGGCCCTGACCTGACCGGCACCGCCGCGAGGTTCACGGCCTGCCCGCCGAACGGGACTCAGGCCATCCGGTACCGCACAGCTCAGGCCAGTGCGAGATCCTTGAGCGGAGGAGAGCCGCTGCGGCTTTGCCGGATCCGTGTGACGGGTGTGATCAGGCGTGAGAGGGTGCGATTCATGCTTACGATCGAGCAGCATGTGCGGTTGACCGGAGTTGGATACGAGGGATGCGACCTTGATGAGTTCATCCGACGGCTCCACCGGGAAGACGCGACACTGCTGGTCGATGTGCGGCTGAATCCGATCTCCCGGAAACGCGGATTCAGCAAGACCGCTCTGGCGGGTGCGCTTGCCGATGCGGGCATCGCCTACGAGCACATGCGAGAACTCGGCAACCCCAAATGGAACAGGGCGGGGTTCGGCGGCGGCCCGGCCGAGCTGGGCGCGGCCCGAGACGTTTACGCCGGCCAGCTCGTCAATGCTGACGCGAGCGAATGCCTGGACCGAATCGTGAAAGCAGCCCGGCGGCAGGCGGTAGCGGTCATGTGCTTCGAGGCCGACGAGCACCGCTGTCATCGCGATCTCGTTCTGGAAGCCGTCCGTGAGCGATTCAGTCGCGCCGTACCGGCCTGATTCGCCGAGGATAGGCCACGCCCAGAACGATGAAGCTCTGCGGATGGGCCTGCTGGTTACCGAGGTAGAAAATGGTGTCGCGATCCGGAGCGTTCATCAGATCCCAGAACTTGTCACGGATGGCCTGCTTGACTCCCGCATCATCGCGATCACGCACGGAGCGCTGCAAAGCCACCAGTTCCCAGTCATAGATGCCCTGGCGGTGGGTGTTACAACTGGCGGACTGACAGCGGTAGCGGTACCACGCCTTGAAGCGGGGGGCTTGAAGAGCGGTGCGGGGACCGGTGTCGAAGAGGCCGAGCTGGCTTACGTACTGATCGATCTTTCGCTGTTCGTCGGGCGTCCAGCCGGGGTGGGGTTGGATGTCAAGTCCGATGATCTCCATAGGGCGGATTGCGGCCAGTGAGCGGCCGACTGGCCGCTTCTTGGCCCCTGAGATGAGATCGCACATGGAGCCCTCGATGTAGTCGTCGAGGTATGCCATGCGCTTGGGCCACCCGTCGAGGTGCTTCTCCACCACGACCTTGTCGGATCGGGGCCTCCAGCTCTCTGCTCGGGGGTCGCCGGTGTTGGGCTTTGCCTCCAGAGTGACGATGTCGTATTTACGGAATCGGTGGCTGCTGCCCAGTTCGCGAAAATTAATTGGATACAGTCGTATCCATCCCGGTTGATCTAGGTCAAGCCTGAGAGCGGCAACGCACACGGTCTCGCCGTAGGTCTCAGAGGGATTAGGGGCAGCTTTGACGGTTATAAGCACCCTTATGCGTTGAAAATGTGCTTCTTTTGGTTTTTTGTGGATTGTTCCAAAATCGGGGCCGAACAGGGAATGCTGCTCCGCCATGAAGTCCTCCAAGGTGACGTTCGAATCGACCTCCAGAGAATATCTTTACTTCTCTCTTGGGAATTAAAGGACGGCCAGATATTGCGCTATCGGGTATCCGCTTTATCGTGCCGCTGTTCGCGAAGGGCATTGCGATGCGGATGATAAGTTCGAGATGTCCACTCTTTTGAAAAGACAGGAACGCGGGGCCGTGCTCGGGCTGGTTATCACTCCGCAGTGGTGCGGCGGCTTTGGCGAGGGTGCGCGTCAGGGGGCTCGGCTGTTGCCCGCTCTTTTCGGGGGCGGCGCCGACATGCTCTGACGGTTGTCTCATACGCGAGGATCTTAGGAAGGCGATCGCAGCTATCTGGTGTGCCGGTGGAACAGGCCGCAGAGGCGTTCGAGGCCGAGGCCGCTGATGAGGAGGCGTTCCTTGGCGTCGCTGAGGAGGCCGGCGGTCCAGGTGGTGAATCCGCCGTCGCCGAGGTTGTGGTCGTCCCCGGTGGAGGTGGTGGCGCGGATCTCGAAGCAGGCGCCGTCGTAGTAGCCGCGGCCGCTCACCCGGTCGTCGTCGAAGGCGAACGCGGTGCCCGGATGCGCCCGCGCGAGCCGATCCAGGACGTGTCCGCGTAGGGCCTGGCGATGCCGCCCCTCGGTCAGGTCGGTGAGGAGCACGCGTACGGCGGAGATCCGGTGGCCGAGCTCGCGGGCACCGCGCAGGACGTCGAGGTGGGCGTCGATCTGCTCGGCCAGGGCAGCCGTCTCGAAGGCGAACGAGCCCTTGGTGCGACCGGCGGTGCAGAGCGCCAGCAGCGCGAAGTGCGCCGGCATGCCGGGCCCGGCGAAGAGCTGGGCGCGCACCACTCCGTCACGTCCACACCGCCGCACCTGACTTCTCGTGGAGCCCGGCTCTCCGGCGGCTCACTCGGCGGGGTCGGTACGAGGGCGATCGCGAAGGTCTGGAGGAGAGCGGGAGGGCAGCATCGGACCGAAGACCGACGCCGAGCAGGGGAACGGCGTCGCGACGGACGAGGCGAAGGCCGGGTAGATCGTCACTCGGGGCCTGACCTGGTCGTCAGAGTTTGCTGACAGGTCGGCACAGGCCCCAGAATCCCCTCCTGGAGGGATCCATGGGGCGGAGAGTGGACTACGCGGTGCGAGCCGTGGCCCTGGCCCTGGGGGCGCTCGGCCTCGCGGCGCTGGCCGCGCACCTGGTCATCGAGCTCGCGATCAACCCCAGGCCGCCCGGTATCGCCGACACCGCCCGCGTCCAGGCGCTGCTCAGCACCCCGCTGGGCATGCTGATCGTGCTGCGCCGGCCAGGACTGATCGTCGGCTGGCTGCTCCTGCTGGTCGGGGCGGCCAACGGCTGGGTGACGCTCGCCGTCTCCTTGTACGAGGTGTACGGGCAGGGCGCGGTGCCGCTCCCGCCGCCGCTCTACTGGCTCGTCTGTTTCCGTAACGCCGCCACCACCTGCACGGCGCTCATGCTGCCGCTCGCGCACCCGGACGCCGGCCTGCTGCGGCCCCGATGGCGCTGGGTCTACCTGGCGCTGATCTCGTGGCAGCTGCTCCTGCTGGCGATCGGCATCCCGCGGCTGCACGAGTCCGGCGGGCTGTTCGCGCGCCTGGACCAGGTGTCCGTCGCGATCTGCGGGCCGCTGCTCTGGGTGAGCCTGCTCGTGCTGCTCGTCCGGTTCTGGCGCGCCGACCCGGACGTGCGGCGGCAGATCGCCTGGCTGGCGCCCGTCGTGGCCTTCGACAACCTCGCCTTCAACGAGATCCTCGGCTGGGACTACCTCTGGCTGGACACCATCGGCGAGGCGGCCGTGCCGATCGCGGTGGCCGTCGCCGTACTCCGCTACCGGCTCTACTCGATCGACACGCTCGCCAGCCGGGCCCTGGTCGGCGGCGCCCTGGTGGTCCTCGTCGCCACGGCGTACCTGGCCGCCGGCGCGCTCGCCGGACTCTTCCTGGCCGACTACGGCGAGCTCTTCGGCGTGGTCGCGGCGATCCTCGCGGGCCTGTCGTTCCTGCCCGTCCAGCGGCGCCTGCAGCGCCTGCTGGACCGGCTTCTGTACGGCAGGAGCGGCGATCCCCATGTGCACGCCGAAGCCCTGCGGCGGCAGATTCGGCACGCCGGTCCCGCCCAGGCGCTGGAGGCGGCGGTGCGGGCGGTGGCCGACGGCCTGGCGGTGACCGGGGCGGCGGTCCAGGCCGAGGAGAGCCACGCCGTGGGCGAGCTCGGGGACGCCCCCCGCGAGATCCCCCTGATGTGGCACGGTGAACCCGCCGGGACGCTGCTCCTCGGCCCGCCCGGGGCGCGGCGCTTCCCCCGGGCGTACGAGCGGCGGATGCTGGCCGTCCTGGTGCCGATCGTCGCCGACGTCGCGCATGCCGTACAGATGGCTCATGACCTGCGGCGCTCATGGGAACAGGCGGCCGGGGCGCGGGAGGAGGAGCGGCGGCGGCTGCACCGGGACCTGCACGACGGGCTGGGGAGCCGGTTGACCGGGATAGCGATCGGGCTGGAGGCGGCGCGGCGATCCCTGGGGAAATCCCCCGAGCTGGCCCATCGGCTGCTGTCCGATCTCCGGGTGGGGATGGACGCCGTGAACGGGGAGATGCGGGAGCTGGTGCAGGGCCTCCGGCCCCGCACCCTGGACACGGTTGGGCTGGAGCAGTCGGTCCGGCTGCTGGCGCTGGAGGTGCCGGTCACCGTCGAGGGGAGCCTGGAGGGACTGCCGCCCGCGGTGGAGATCGCGGCGTACCGGATCATGCAGGAGGCGCTGACCAATGCCCGGCGCCATTCCGGCGCGGAGGTCATCACCGTGGCGCTGGAGCGGGCGGGCGACCTGCGGGTGCGGGTCACCGACGACGGGGTGGGCGTCGGCGAGCCGGCTCGGGGCTCGGGCTCCGGCCTGTCGACGATGCGCGAACGGGCCGTCGAGGTGGGCGGCACCTGCTCGATCCGTGGCGGCGAGCACGGCGGCACCGTGGTCGAGGCTGTTCTCCCCGTCCCGGTATGACCGGTGCGGGCCGGTGGGTACAGGTGGCCGGGAGATGAGCCGGCCCGCGGCGCGCGCACAGCGTAGTGGTGAGAAGCATGGACTTCTGTCGTCAGCGGACCGGTTTCGTGGGGCCGGGTCCTCTCCAGGCGCGGTGTCGCAGCAGGAGCCCCGTGGTGGCGGTGAGGATGAGCAGGGAGCCGGTCAGCAGGAACACCCGCCCGTCGGGCCCGCGCTCACCGCCACCCCCGGTCGCGGCGGGCCCCGACGGGGTCTGCCGCACCTTGCCGTTCCCGTCGGTCCCCGTATCGGTCCCCGTATCGCTCTCCGGCTCCGTCTCCGCGTCGGTCTCGGGCTCGGTGTCTTCGGTTCCGGTATCGGTCTCGGGCTCCGTTCCCGTCTGGTCGGCCGCGGTGACCGTGAGGGGGTAGGTGGTCAGGGCGGCCCGGTTCTGTACCTCGCACTCGATCGACGGCGCGTTGGCGGCGGTCCCGAAGTTCAGGGCGGCCGGCCGCACCGTCGCCGTGCCCGCGTTGGACGGGGTCGTCTTCAGGCTGACCGAAACCGTCGGCAGCGGGATGACCTGGTTCGCGGCGACCGTGGTGAGCGTGCCCACCCCGGTGGCGGAGGTCAGTCCGGGGAGTTCGCTGATGGACGCGTACGCGTACAGGCCGGTGCCGGTGGTCAGTCCCGTCGCGGGTGCCTTCAACCCGGTGCCCTCGGCGTAGGTCCCCTGCCAGCCGATGCTCATCTGCTCGCCCGTCGTGGCGGTGGCCGGCATCGTCAGCGCGACCTCGACCTTGATGTCCTGCTTCTCGGCCGAGCCGGTGGTGGTGCACTGGTATTCCACGATGCCGGTGAGGACACCCGAGTCCTGCCGCACCTCGGTGACGGCGGCGCCGGCCGGCTGGAGGAGGAGGACCAGGCCAACGGCCAGGACGGTGACGGAGAGAACGGATCGGACCCGCAAGGCGACTCCCATTGCGACAAATGTGGCGTTAGGGAAGACGTACTAGGAAATTATCCGGTTGTCACCATGTCCGCATCCGGACAGAAGCGTGCCGTCGCCCTCGGATGACCCTGTACGTGCGGGCGTACGGCACCGTCCGGGGCTACTCCCCGTGGGGGACGAAGGTCTACGGTGCGTAATGTCATCGCGGTCATCACCGCACTGCTCGTCGTCACGATCGGATTGGGGGCGCCGGCCATGGCAGCGGACCCGGCCTGCAAGGTGCTCGTCTTCTCCAAGACCGCGGGGTTCCGGCACGACGCCATCCCCGCGGGCGTCACCGCGCTGCGCGGGCTGGCGGCCGAGAACGGTTTCACCGTCGACGCCACCGAGGACGCCGCCGCCTTCAGCACGGCGGACCTGGCCGGATACCGGGCGGTGGTCTTCCTGCTGACCAGCGGCGACGTGCTGAAAGCCGCGCAGCGGACGGCGTTCGAGTCCTACATCGCGGGCGGCGGCGGATACATGGGCGTCCACTCGGCCGCCGACACCGAGTACGACTGGGCCTTCTACGGCGGCCTCGTCGGCGCCTACTTCTCCTCCCACCCGGCCATCCAGCGGGCGACCGTACGGGTGGAGGACCGCACGCACCCCTCGACGGCCCACCTGCCGGCGACCTGGGTGCGCACCGACGAGCTGTACGACTACCGCACCAACCCACGCTCAGCCGTCCACGTGCTGGCCACGCTGGACGAGTCGACCTACTCGGGCGGGTCGATGGGAGCGGACCACCCGATCGCCTGGTGCAGGCCGTACCGGGGCGGCCGGGCCTGGTACACCGGCCTTGGTCACACCATCGAGTCCTACACCGAGCCGGACTTCCGGGCGCACCTGTACGGCGGGCTCCGCTACGCGGCCGGGCTCGCCCCCACGCCGACTCCGACGGTGTCCCCGGGGAACGCGCCGCTGTCGGCGGGGCGTCCGGTCACCGACCGATGACCACTCCCGCGGCGTTCGCCATGCGGCCCCTGCTGCTGCCCGAGCTCTTCCCCCCCGACCTGCGGCACCGGCTGTCGCTGGTGACGCGGACGGACGAGCGAGTGATCGAATCCTTCGACGGGCCGCTCGACGTGGAGATCCTGATCACCGGCTGGGGGTGTCCGAGGATCGACGCGGACGTGCTGGCCGCGGCTCCACGGCTGCGGGCGGTCGTGCACGCCGCAGGCAGCGTCAAGGGGCACCTCACCGCCGAGGTGTTCGACAGGGGCATCGCGGTCTCCTCGGCGGCCGAGGCCAACGCGCGGCCGGTGGCCGAGTTCACCCTGGCGATGCTCGTGCTGGCCGCCAAGCAGGCGATCGTCAAGGCGCGCGCGTACTCCACGCGGGGCTGGTCGGGCGACCCGCTGCCCGGAGTGGCGACGCCGAGCGAGGGCGGCGGCCTGGTCGGAGCGGTGGTCGGCGTCATCGGCGCCTCCCGGGTCGGGCGGCTGGTGATGGAACGGCTCCGCGATCACGGCGCGCACATCCTGCTCAGCGACCCGTACATCGGTCCCGCCCAGGCGGCGGACCTCGGGGCCAGGCCGGTGCCGCTCGACGATCTCTGCCGCGAGGCCGAGCTGGTCACCGTGCACGCCCCCGCGCTGCCGGAGACCCGCGGGCTGCTCGACGAGCGCCGCCTCGCGCTGCTGCGCGACGGCGCGGTGCTGGTGAACACCGCCCGGGGCTCCCTGATCGACACCGACGCCCTGGTACGGCACTGCGCCACCGGTCGCATCGGCGCCGTCCTCGACGTGACCGACCCCGAACCGCTGCCCCTCGGGCATCCGCTGCTCGCCCTGCCGAACGTGCTGGTCACCCCGCACCTCAGCGGAGCCAGGGGCAGGGAGCTGCGCCGCCTGGGCGAGTTCGCGGTCGCGGAGGTCGAGCGGCTGGCGCGGGGCCTTCCGCTCCGCGGCGCGGTCCGGCCGGCGGATCTGGATCGGATCGCCTGACGCCCCGGCCGACATTCCCCGCGCCGAGACCGAGAAGACGACGTGCGCCACGCGACTGCGCCGATCCGGCTCTGAACCCGCGGAACGACCTGGGCATCGATAGCCTCTCGCTGCCGGAACTGATTCGACGGCTCGGAAAGCGGTTCCAGGTGACCGTCCCGGACGAGGACACCGGCCAGGCCCACACGGTCGGCGACCTCGTCAGGATCATTCAGCGTCTCGCGGGCTCCGACCCGCCCGCGGACCCGACCAGATAGGCACACGATGACGGAACGACTTATCGAACCCCGCGGGCGCGGGTTCCTGCTGTTCGACTCCCACCCCGCCGGATGCGAGAAGATCGTCGGCGACATGTGGGACCGTGTCGCTCCCGCGATCCCCGACGAGAAGGCCGAGCGCCGTCCGGTCGCCCTGATCATCGGCTCCAGCGCCGGCTACGGGATGGCGGCCACGATCGCGGGGATCCGTCGTTACGGCCTCGACGGCGTCGGCCTGTGCTTCGAGCGCCCGCCCACCGGGCGTCGCACGGCCACCGCGGGCTGGTACCGCACCATCGCGACCGCCGAACTCGCGGCCAAGGCCGGCCGCGACTGGTCGTTCGTCAACGGCGACGCCTTCGCCGAGACCACCAAGGAGCAGGTACTCGACCTGCTCGCCGAACGGTTCGGCGGCATCGACTACCTGATCTACAGCGTCGCCGCGCCTCGGCGCACCGACCCCGTCACCGGGCAGACACACCAGTCGGTGATCCAGCCGCTGGGCGAGGGCTACAGCACCAAGACCCTCGATGTCGGCAGAGACGAACCGGCGCTGAAAGAGATCTGGGTCGAACCGGGTAGCCACACCGAGCGGGCCGACACCATCAAGGTCATGGGCGGCGAGGACTGGGCCCTGTGGGTTGACGCCCTGGCCGGCCGTGGCCTGCTGCGCCAGGGGTTCACCACGGTGGCCCTGTCCTACATCGGCTCGCACCTGACCGCGCCGATCTACCGGGACGGGACCATCGGTGCGGCCAAGGCTCACCTGGAGGAGACCGCGCTCACGCTGAACGGAGATCTGGCCCAGGTCGGCGGGCGGGCCATGACATCGGTCAACGGCGCCGCCGTCACCCAGGCGTCCACCGCGATCCCCGGCATCGCCCTGTACGTCAGCCTCCTGCGGGGCGCCCTCGGCGAGGCCGTGCAGTCCCCGCTTCAGCAGTCCGTCGAGCTGTGGGACCGGCTCACCGGCGCCCAGGCGCTCGACCTCGACGACCAGGGACGCATCCGCCTGGACGGATGGGAACTGCACCCGCTCATCCAGGAGCAGGTGACCGAGCGGTGGGAGGCCGTCGCCCCCGACACCGTCGGCGACCTGGCCGATATCGACTGGTTCACCTCCGAGGTGCGCCGTCTGTACGGCTTCGACGTGCCCGGTGTGAACTACCTCGTGCCGAGCGAGCCTGACCTGCTCTGGCCCACCCCTGCCGAGTAGCGACCGACTGGAGGAGACGTGCTCCGGTTTCCGTGTTCGATCTCCGCGCGGTCGCCGTACGACGGACGGTGGTCCCCCCTTCACGCCGGGATCCGGAGCGCGCGTGTTGACCTCGATCATGCTTGAGGTTGCAGGCTGGGCAGCGGCGTACACGAGTGAAGGGGAACCCTGTGAAGGCAGCTGCTTTTTTCGAGTTCGGCGGTCCCGAGGTGTTGCGGGTGACGGAGCTTCCCACGCCGGAGGCCGGCGAGGGGCAGGTACGGGTGCGGGTCAGGGCCGCGGGCGTGCAGCCGTTCGACCTGGCCGTCAGGGAGGGGTGGACTCCGCCGGGAGTGGACGGGGGACTGCCCCGGGTGCCGGGCAACGAGTTCTCCGGGGTCGTCGACCAGTTGGGGGAGGGCGTGGCGGGGCTCGTGGACGGGATCTTCGTCGGCGCCGAGGTGCTGGGCTTCACCCTGCTCAACGCCTATGCCGAATACGTGGTCGTGCCCGCGGGGAACGTCACGCCCAAGCCCGCGAGCATGCCCTGGGAGGTGGCGGGCGGTTTCACCGCCGGGACCCAGACCGCCCACATCGCGCTGCGGCAGCTCGGGGTGGGGGAGGGGGACACGCTCCTGGTGCACGCCGCCGCGGGCGCGGTCGGCACCGCCGCGGTCCAGCTCGGCCGGCTCTGGGGGGCCACGGTGATCGGCACCGCGCGCGAGGAGAACCACGACTACCTGCGCGAGCTCGGCGCGATCCCGGTCGCGTACGGCGAGGGACTGCTGGAGCGGATCCGCGACCTGGCGCCCGGCGGGGTGGACATGGTGCTGGACGGCGCGGGCGGCGAGGCGTTCGACATCTCCCTGGAACTGGTGAAGAAGGAGCGCCTCCTCACCCTGGTCGAGCACGACAGGGCCGCCGAGCTGGGGGCGCAGCGGACCAGGGGGGAGCGGCTGGCGTCCCGCCTGGCCGAGCTCGCCGCCCTGTACGCCGAGGGCGGGCTCGTCTTCCCGGTGCGCAGGACCTACCCGCTGGAGCGGGCCGCGGACGCGCATCGCGAGCTCGGGACCAGGCACGGCAGGGGCAAGGTCGTGCTGGTCGTGGGCTGAGGCCGGGGCTTCCGGGGGGAACAGGGGCGCCTCCGGAAGCTCGGGACCGGGCACGGCAGGGGCGAGGTCGTGCTGGACCGAGGCTCGGGTTTCCGGTGAGCGGAGGCGCGATCGGGCGGGGGCGCGCGCTCACCGGGGGCGCGGGACCCACTCGCAGGAGGCCTGGGATCGTGCCGGTCAGGGATCTGTATCCTCGTTCGACTGGCATTATGGGACGGACTCTTAGTAAGGTTTCTTGTTAATAACGTGCTATCCGTCGGCTCGTTGGACATGTCCTGCCTCCATTCCCCAACCCAGGAGGAGTCCACGTGCATCTGCGACACAAGGTGGCCACCGGTGCCGCCGCGGCGCTCAGCGTAGGGTCCCTGCTCGCGCTGCTGCCGTCCACCGCGGCGGTCGCCCACGGTTCCATGTCGAACCCGCCCAGCCGGGCCTACGTCTGCAAGACGGAGGGGCCGGAGACCCCCAAGTCCGACGCCTGTAAGGCGGCCGTCGCGGCCGGAGGCACCCAGGCCTTCTACGACTGGCACGAGGTGTCCCGGCTCGAAGCCGGCGGCAACCACCGCCAGATCATTCCCGACGGCCAGCTCTGCGGCGCCGGGCGCGACAAGTACCGGGGACTCAACCTCACCAGGGCCGACTGGCCCGCCACCCAGGTCTCCCCGGGACCGCTGACGGTCACCTACCACGCGACCGCGCCGCACGCGAACAGCAACTTCGAGTTCTACATCACCAAGCAGAGCTGGAACCCGACCCAGCCGCTGAAGTGGTCGGACCTGGAGCACATCAGGACCTTCAACAACCAGAACCCCAGCACGTTCACCAACTGGACGATCAACCTCCCACAGCGGAGCGGCCGCCAGCTCATCTTCTCGATCTGGCAGCGCGTCGTGGGCAGCACCGAGGCCTTCTACACCTGCTCGGACGTGAACTTCGGCGGGGGAGGCAATCCCAGTCCCACGCCGACCCCGACAGTGACCCCGACGGTGACCCCCACGTCGACCCCGACGCCGACCCCGACCGTCACCCCGACGAGCCAGCCGGGCGGCACCTGGCAGGCGGGCACCGCCTACGCGGCGGGCGCCACGGTGACCTACGGGGGCGTGACCTACCGGTGCCTGCAGGCGCACACCGCGCTGGCGGGCTGGGAGCCGCCGAACGTGCCGGCTCTCTGGCAGCGCGTCTGACCCGTTGACGTCCGGCCGGGACGAGCCACCGCCCCGGCCGGGCGTTCTCCCCGAGGTACCGCACCGGTTCCGGCGGCCCGCCGGGAGCAGCGCCGCGCGGCACGCGCACGGCGGACCGGTCCTCGCCGCCGCACAGCACACCGAGCACCACGCCGAGACACGCGGCACCGCGCCGCGCTTCCTCCCCCGGGTCAGAGTCCGGGGTCTCCACCCTGGAGGTATTCGATGAGACGTGCGACCCCGGTGGTCGTCCTGGGCGTCCTGCTGCTCGCGGGCTGCGGTGCCCACAGCATCCAGGAGCTTCGGGGCGGCGCGTCCGGTCACGCGGGGCACGGCGCCGCCGCCCGGAGTGCCGGCCAGGGTTCCGGCCACGACGCGCACGACGGACACGGTACGGGTCAGGGGGTGCCCGGCCCGTCGCCCGCCCCGCCGACGGGGACCGCCGAGGGGGTCGCCTTCAACGCCCCCGACGTGATGTTCCTGCAGATGATGGTGCCGCACAACGCGCAGGTGGTGCGGCTGGTGCGGCTGGCGCGGGAGCGGCAGGTCCGCCCCGAGGTCTCCGAGCTCGCCGAGGCGATCGGCGTGACCCAGGAGCGCGAGTCCAGCACCATGTCCGGCCTGCTGGCCGCCTGGGGGCAGCCCGCGACGGCGCCGGACGACGAGCACGCCGCGCACGGCGGGATGCCCGGGGTGAGCGAGGAGGAGGTGGCGGCGCTCATCGCGGCGCCCCCGGCCGAGTTCGAGAGAAGGTTCCTCGACATGCTCATCGCCCAGCAGGACGACGCCTCCCAGATGGCCAAGGTGGAGGTCGCGACCGGGCTGCACGCCAAGGTCACTGAGATGGCGAAACGCGTCGATATCTCGCGTACAGCGCAGATCGCGCAGATGCTTGCTTTGCGTGACAAGTAAGGATTTGTCCCTTTCCCCGCTTCTGTGAGATATTTCCTACCAGCTGTAAGGGGAATTGGGGGAGAATCATGCGCAAGATATTCGGGATCGTGGCCGGACTGATCCTGGCCGGGACCCTGGCCGGATGCGGGGGGACGTCCACCGACACGGCCCAACCGGCCGACGGCACGCCGAAGGCCGACGCCCCGCTCAAGGTCGGGGTCAACCCCGTACCCCACGGCGAGGTGCTCAAGTACGTCAAGGACAACCTGGCCGCCGGTGCCGGGCTGAACCTGGAGATCGTCGAGTTCACCGACTACGTCCAGCCCAACACCCAGCTCGACGAGGGCAACCTGGACGCGAACTACTTCCAGCACATCCCGTACCTGGAGGAGTTCTCCAAGGGCAAGAACATCCAGCTCAGCTGGGTCGCCCCGGTCCACATCGAGCCGCTCGGCCTGTACTCCAAGAAGATCAAGAACGTCTCCGAGCTCGCCGAGGGCGCCCAGGTGGCCGTGCCCAACGACGCGAGCAACCTCGGCCGTTCGCTCAAGCTGCTGGCCGACAACGGCCTGATCACCCTCGCCGAGGGCGTCGGCGTCAAGGCCACCGAGCGCGACGTCGCCGACAACCCCAAGAAGCTGGAGTTCAAGCCCCTTGAGGCCGCCCAGCTGCCCCGCTCCCTGGAGGACGTGGACGCCGCGATCGTCAACGGCAACTACGCCCTGGAGGCCGGGCTGCAGCCCGCGACCGACTCCCTGCTCCTGGAGAAGGGCGAGGGCAACCCGTACGCCAACGGCCTGGTCACCGTCCCCGCCAAGGTGGACGACCCCCGGATCAAGAAGCTCGCCGAGATCCTGGCCGGAGCCGAGGTCAAGAAGTTCATCGAGGACAGGTACAAGGGCGCGGTCCTGCCCGCCCAGTGACCGGCTCCGCGCCGGCGACCCACGGGCCTGACGACTTTTCCGAGGTCGTCAGGCCCGTGACGTCCGGGGGAACGCCGTGGTCGGCAGCTGTCTCCGCCGGGTGACGTTTGGGAGCCGTGTGGGGGATAGATGTGATGCGTTGGCTCGAAGGAGGAGATCCCATGACCATCGCAGGCGGCATCATTCTCATCATGCTCGGCGCCATTCTCACCTGGGCGGTCGAATTCGACATCGCCGGATTCGACATCAACATCGTCGGTGTCATCCTGATGATCGGCGGTCTCGCATGGCTCCTGTTCGCCGTGTACCGGCTCAGCATCGCCCGCCGGGCGGTGGCGGACTCGACGGCCACCACCGTGGTCGAGGACCCGGTCACCCACCGTCGCGTCTACGAGGAGCGGCACTACAACGACCCCCCGGTCGTGTGAGTTAGGTACCGGTCCGGAAGGGTAGGCGTGCCTTCCGGTCAATCGAACGGAGGGCGAGACGTTGAGCAGGGTCGTATCCCGCAGTATGAGCGCCGCGAGTGGAATGCTCGGTGGCGCGATCGCCGGAGCCGTCTTCAAGCAGGTCTGGAAGTTCGCGTCGGGCAAGGACGACGCGCCCCAGGCGACATCGGATGAGTACGGCTGGCGAGAGGTTCTCGTGGCGGCTGCCATCCAGGGAGCGATCTTCGGTGTGGTCAAGGCCGCGATCGACCGTTCCGCGGCGCGCAGCATCCACAGAGCCACCGGCAAGTGATCGCCTGCCGGGCCCTCCGGGGCCCGGCGCCCGATCTCCGGCCGAAGGCCCCCGGTCCCGACGGGACCGGGGGCCTTTCTGGTTTTCCGTCCTGGTTCCGGGACCGGGGAGCCGTCAGGCGACGCCCGGGTACGAGCGGGCGCCGCTCTTCCGCCATGCCGGGACGCGGGAGGAGAGCACCCCCGCGTACACGGCGGCGGTCTGGGCGGCGATCTTGTTCCAGTCGTAGTCGGAGCGTGCCCGTACGGCGGCGGCGGCGCCGTACGCCGCCAGCAGGCCCGGCGCGGCGAGCAGTCGGCGCAGCGCGTCCCCCAGCGTGCGCGGCTCGCGAGGCGGGACCAGCAGGCCGGTGACCCCGGGGACGACGGTGTCCAGGTGCCCGCCCACCGCGGACGCCACCACCGGCACCCCGCAGGCCATGGCCTCCACCGGCACGATGCCGAACGGCTCGTACCAGGGCATGCTGACCACGGCGTGCACCGAGCGCATCAGGACCGGGACGCGCTCGCGGGCCACCTTGCCGAGGAACCTGACGCGGTCCGCCACGCCGTGCCTGACGGCCGCCCGCGAGAGCCGGCCCACCTCGAGGTCGTCCGGGTGGCCGCCGGCGACGAGCAGCCTGGCGCCGGGGACGTGGGCGAGGGCCTGGACCGTGGTGTCCACGCCCTTGCGGGGCACGGGACGGCCGATGGCGAGCAGGACGGGGCCCGGACCGAGATCGGCGCGCGGGCCCACCGGGGTGAAGGAGCGCACGTCGACGCCGCAGGGCACGACGCTCGTACGGCGGTGCGGCACGCCCATCCGGCGCAGTTCCGCCACCTCGTCGGCGCAGGTCGCGACGACCGCGTCCGCCTGGTGGGCGATCATCGCCTCGATCCCGAGGCGCTCGCGCGGGCTGGTGTCCGCCGCGCCCTGGTGGCGGAGCTTGACCGTACCGAGGGCGTGGAAGGTGTGCGCGACGGGGACGTCGACCTCCCTCGCGGCGACCAGGGCCGCCAGGCCGCTCATCCAGAAGTGGCTGTGCACCATGTCGGGCGGCGCGGCGTTCCAGCGCCTGGCCAGCCACAGGCCGAAGTCCGGCATCCAGGGGAGCAGGTCGTCCTTGGACAGGGTCATGGCCGGGCCGGCCGGGACGTGGACCACCGTGACCCCGGGGGCCAGGGCGACGCTCTCCCGCTGGAAGGCGCACTCCCTGCGGGTGTAGACCGTCACCTCGTGCCCGCGCGCGGCGAGCGCGATGGAGAGGGCGGCGACGTGGACGTTCTGGCCTCCGGCGTCGGCTCCGCCGACGGTCGCGAGGGGGCTGGCATGCTCTGAAACCATGGCGATCTTCATAGGCACGTCTCCGCCGGGTCATGCTGGGCAGGCGTGCCCGCGTCCTGGGCACAGCGGCCTCCTCTGCCCTCAGCGGAGGTTTTAAACGTGTTTGACCTTGGGTTTCGCGGGAAGGCGAGCTTTTTTGGACGGAAGGGAGTTCGACGATGGAGGCTCCACAGTACGTCGCCGCGCGCGTGCAGCGCGCGCTCGCCGAGGACGAGAGAACCACGGAACTCGGCGTCCGGGTGGACGTCCGAAGTGATCAGCTCTACCTGCGCGGCCAGGTCACCAGCGCCGACCGCCGCGAACTGATCGCCAAGGTGGCCGGGGAGGCGGCCCCCGGCCTGGCCGTCCACAACGAGATCGATGTCGTGAGCGTGGTGGAGCCGGTGAGGGAGGAGCAACTGTGAGCGCGCTGCGGATCGCGGCGGTCGGGGACGTGCACCTGGACGAGAGTCTCAGGGGGAATTACCGCAGGCGGCTCGACGGCATCGAGGATCGGGCCGACGTGCTGCTGCTCGCCGGCGACCTGACCCGGCACGGCACCATGGAGGAGGGGGAGGTGGTGGTGGAGGAGTTCCGCGACCTGCCGATCCCGGTGGTGGCAGTGCTCGGCAACCACGACCACCACTCCGACCGGCCCGCCGAGATCGCCGCGCTGTTGCGCGGGGCCGGGATCGAGGTCCTGCACGACGACGCGACAGTGATCGACATCGACGGGGTGCGGCTCGGCGTGGCCGGTGGCAAGGGCTTCGGCGGAGGCTACGCGGGCAAGTGCGCCAGCGACTTCGGCGAGCCGGAGATCAAGGCGTTCGTCGGCCACACCAAGCGGATCGCCGATCGCTGGCGGGTGGCGCTGAAGGAGATGGAGGCCGACTACCGGATCGTGCTGTCCCACTACTCGCCGGTCAAGGACACCCTCGAAGGGGAACCGCTGGAGATCTACCCCTTCCTCGGCAGCTACCTGCTGGCCGAGGCGGTCGACGCCGAGGGGGCCGATCTGATCATCCACGGGCACGCGCACGCCGGTACGGAGAAGGGCGTCACCCCGGGCGGCATCCGGGTGCGCAACGTGGCGCTGCCGGTGCTGGGCCGGGCGTACGGGGTGTACCTCCTTTGAACCCCTCCCGGGCCTGAAGGCCGGGGATCCTCCTGTCGCGTCGCGGTCAAGCGGCGCGCGGGGGCAGACGGGCGCCGCCCCCTCCCCCGCGCCACCGGGCGCACCGCCGCGGGGGCCGTCGGCGGTGGGGGAGGGGGGACATGAAGAAGCGGGCCGGGGGAGACCCGGCCCGCGAGGCTTCTTGGGAGTTCGGGGCGACTTGCGTTTCTACGAGCGCGAAACTCGCGTCGAATAATCTAGTGGGCTGACATCGAACAGGTGTTTTCGCGAGCGCGGGGCCCGCGTCAGACATTGAAGATGCTCACACCCCCGGGGCCGACGAGGAAACCGAGGACGATGAGGACGATCCCCCAGAGGAGGTCGCGACGGGCCAGGATCACATAGATCCCGGAGATGACGAGGATAACCGCGATGATCCACAGTAGAGTAGCCATAACCGGCCTCTGCCCTCACAATTCATGACTTAACATCCTCGTCATCGTCATCCTCTGTTCGGTACAGATCAATTATTGGCTGAACGAACCACAGCCAGGCGCTGGACAGGGCCACGGCTCCGCCGAACACCGCCGCGGGCCAGGCGTTGATGACCGTCTCCGCGACCAGCGCGACCGAGCTCGTCATCGCGATCGCGAGCCCGGCGGCCCCCGCTATGCCGAGTCCGTTGGCGCGGTGCAGCATCTTCTCCTTCAGCCCGGTCCGGAACAGCAGGCGGTGCTGGGCGGCGGGGGTGATGAAGCAGACGGACGCGATGGCGGCGCTCAGCAGGGCGATGAAGAACAGCCAGTGCCCCAGGGCGTCCACCTTGTTGAAGCCCGCGGCGAACGGCAGCGTCAGCAGGAAGGCGAAAAGCACCTGCACGCCGGTGACCGCGACGCGCAGGCCCTGTAGAAGCTCGCCGAGCTCGCGGTCGACGCGTTCCTTACGGCTTTCTCCGGGATGGGGGGTTTCTTTTTGCGTATGTTCGACCTGAACCATACGCTCCGTTTACCCGAGTCAAAGTCCGGCATGCCTACCGTGGAGGCTATGGGGTACGCGTGAGCCATGGGAAGCCACAGTCATGAGGTCACGGACGCAATCCTGGAAACGCTGAAGCGGGCGAGCAGTGGGCTGAAAGAGGCGGATGTCAGGTTCGCGCTCGCCGGAGGTTGCGCGGCGTACGCGCGCGGAGCCGCACCCTCGCTGCACGACGTCGACTTCGTCCTCCCTGTCGAGGACGTGCCGCTCGCGCTCGAAGCGCTGGCCAAGCTGGGCTTCGAGACGGTCAAGCCGCCGGAGGACTGGCTGGTCAAGGCATTCGACGAGGGCAGGCTGGTGGATCTGATCTTCTCGATCTGCGACCATCCGATCACCCCGGAGTTGCTGAAGCGAGCCGAGCCGATGAAGACCTCGGCGGTGATCCTGCCCGTCCTGGAGGCCACCGACCTGGTCATCTCGTGGCTGCTGCCGTTCTCCGAGCACACCTGCGACTACGGCTCGCTGCTGCCCCAGGTCCGTGCGCTGCGCGAGCAGGTCGACTGGAACCGCGTCGCCGCCGTCGTGCAGGACTCCCCGTACGCCTCCACCTTCCTCACCCTTCTCGGGCGCCTCGACGTCATCCCCGACTCCCTCGACTCCTCGGGCGACCCGACCTGGCCCTGAAACGCCGGCCGGGCCTCCGGGGGCGGCACCGGAAACGAGAGGGGCCCCGCCAGATGGCGGGGCCCCTCTCGTTTCCGGCGTTCCGGATCAGACGGTGCCCGGTCCGCTCCCGAACGGGAAGCGGCCGTAGTACTCGCCGACGCGGTCCCGGTAGGCGGGCTCCTTGAAGTTGGCCTCGTCGAACTCGGGCGCGCCCTTGATCTCGTGCTTGGTGCGCGCGACGTAGACCTTCTTCTCCTGCGGGTCGATCTGGGTCACGGTGCTCGCCGGCAGGAGGACCTTCTTGCCGAAGATCCACGGGCCGGTGTCGACGACGAGGTAGCTCTCGCCGACCTCGTACGTCGCCTCGTCGACAGAGCCGATCTTCCCGTCGGTGGCCTCCACGTGGTACCCGGCGACATCGAGCGTCCTGTCCTGGCCGTACACGTCGGCGCGGTAGTTCCAGAGCTCAGGCTGCATGATCGAACATCTCCTTTGACTTGGATTCTCCGGGCTCCGGACCAAGTACCCGAGCGAGGAGCCCTAAACGGGATCCGTCCGAGCCGGCCGGTACGGAACACCGCCCTGCCCCTCTCGAACCGCAGGTGGCCGCGCGATTCCATCCCCCGCTCCATTCCGCGAAATCACATGCTCATATGTCGGCTCATGTACGGACTACAGCGCCGGGTCCGGTAGTCTTGTCGAGGTCGGGCGCCGCTAGCTCAGTTGGTTAGAGCAGCTGACTCTTAATCAGCGGGTCCGGGGTTCGAGTCCCTGGCGGCGCACTCTGGTACAGGCCGACGACATGGGCATCCTCGCTTCCGGCGGGGGTGCCCACAGTCGTTTCCGGGCCCGGGTGCGCGGTCACCTCCAGCGGAGTGGTGGATGAGTTGATCTCCGCGTGATCCTGTTTCTTCGGACATCGCCACGTCATCGGACAAGTGGGTAAATACCTCCCTGGGTTCATGCGGCGGATTCGTGGGGGTGGCGATGCGGGACCGGCAGGCAGGCGGCTGGCAGGCGTCAGTCCCATGATCGTCACCGTGCTGCTGGGGCTGGCGGCCGCGAGCCTGCTCGGGCTGGGGTTCGTGGCTCAGCAGCACGCGGCCTACACCGAACCGCTGGGGGAGATGCTGCACCCGCGCCTGCTCCTGGACCTGATCCGCAAACCGCTGTGGCTACGCGGCATCGCCGCGATGATCTTCGGCCAGGTCCTCGGCGCGCTGGCCCTGCAGCGTGCCGACGTCGCCCGCGTCGAACCGCTCCTGGCGACCAACCTCATCTTCGCCCTGGCCGTGGCGGCGGTCGCGTACCGGGAGCGCCTGGGCCGGCGGGAGTGGCTGGGAGCGGTGCTGGTCAGCGGGGGAGTCGCGATATTCCTGCTGTCCGGGCAGCCGCAGGGCGGCGGCGTGCCCGGCTCGACCTCGGTGGTATGGGTGGCCATCCTGGCCACGCTGATCCTGGCGGCCGTGCTGGTGCTGGTGGCGGTACGAGCCGCGCTGCCGGTCAAGGCGATGCTGCTGGCAGCGGCAGCGGGCACGCTGTACGGGATCCAGGACGTGCTGACCCGCGCCTCGCTGGTCACGCTGGAGCGGGCGGGGCAGGGACTCACCGGGCTGCTGACCATCTGGCAGCCGTACACATTGCTCGTGGTCGCGGTGCTGGGCATCCTGCTCAACCAGAGCGCCTTCGACGCCGCGCCGCTGCGCGTCTCCCTGCCGGCCACCACCGCGGCCGAGCCCGTCATCGGGATCGTGCTGGGCGTGGCGATCCTCGGCGAGCGCCTGCGCGTGGACCCACTCGCCCTCGCGGGCGAGGTCGCGGGCCTGATCGCGCTGGTGGCGGGAATCGTCATCCTGGGCCGCTCGCCGTTCCTGGCCAAATCCGAGCAGGGCACCCATCGGCGTCCGGGCAGGGAGCGGTGATGATCTCGCCGATGTTCCGCACGGGCACGATCCGGGTCGGTGAGGCCGCTGGTGGATGTACAGTTCCCGCCGGTCGGCCGGGCTCAGGGGGCGCTGGTCGGGTACCGGCAACTCGTAGCGGACCTCACGGAGATGATCCCCGTGCTGCCGGTCGGCGTTGTAGACGGAGCGGAACCTCCAGATCGCCCTGGCGAAGTTGGTCTGCCCGCGCAGCAGATTGTGGCCGATGATCCCCAGCGTCTTGGCCGCACCCGCCACCCCGAGATGCTTGCGGTTCATCACCGCCTGGGTCCTCACCAGCTCCCGGTAGAACTCGCGCAGCGGAAGCGCCGGCGGGACCACGGCGTGCTGGATGTCGAACAGCCGGTAGTCGCGCGAAGTGAGGTTGCGTGATTCGGTGTGCCAGATCTCCGTCCCCGGGTAGGGCGTCATGACGGTGAGGTTGACGATCTCGGGTACCGACAGCGCCCACTCGCGGACGAGCTTGAACTGCTTCGTGTCCCAGGCCGGGTCGACGATGAGGTTGATCGCGACGGCGAGCCCCATGGCGCGGGCGAGTTCGAGGGCCTTGACGTTCTGGTCGGGGCTGGTCCGCTTGCGGTACAGGTCGAGCCCTTCCTCGTCCAGTGCCTCCATGCCGAGGAACATGTAGTTCAGTCCCAGCCGCCGCCATCGCCGGAACACCTCCGGGTGACGCAGCAGCACGTCGGCGCGTGTCTCCAGGTAGTACTCCTTGCGTACCCTCCGCTTCTCCAGTTCGGCGGCGATGGCGTCGCCGTGCTCGGCGCGGATGAAGGCGACGTCGTCGACGATGAAGACGCCCGGCTCCCGGATCGAGGCCACCTCCTCCGCGGCCGCCTCCGGCGACAGCTTCCGGTAGCTGCGGCCGTAGAAGGTCCAGGCGCTGCAGAACGAGCAGTCCCAGGGGCGGCCGCGGGTGAACTCGACGGAGGCGGCGGGATCGAGCACAACGCCGGCGGTCCCCGAGCGGAGCCGCCTGGCGGCGGCCTCAGGGCGTCCAGCGGCGCGCTTCACGGAAGCGGTCCGCCAGAAACAGGAGGGCCGGGAGCGTAACGCGCGGGCGCCGGCCGCGCGTCATCGAACCCTGTCGTACCGGCCTCGCCGGGGTCCGTGACGAGCGGCCCACCACGCCGTACCGCAGGTGAGGACGACGATGGCTGTCAGCGGCAGGTAGGACTTCAACCGGTTCACGACCCACTCTCCCGGGCGGTCGCCGCCTCCAGGCGGGCGCGTTGCGGTTGGACGGTGTACCGCGGGTCCCGGGACGATTCCAGGCCCGCGTGGAAGATGCCGAAGCGGGTGCACAGGGCTCCGGCCAGCAGAGCCGCTCCGGCGCCGACGGCCGCGGCCCTGTCGCGGCGGGCGAGGGTCTGCGCGGCCACCGCCCCGGTCATGTTCAGGGCCTTGCCCAGGCGCAGCAGGACGCCGCCCCGCCCCGTTCCCAGCGGGCGGGCGACCATGCCGAGCCGACGCTCCATCCGGCGGGCGGCGGCGTACTCGGCCAGTGCGCCCGCCACGGCGAGATTCCGGGCGGGGCCGGCCTCGGAGACGGGGGCGGCCAGCATGCCCAGGCCACCGGCCGAGGCAGCGGCGGAGCCCGCGAACAGCCAGGGCAGTTCGCGGTACGCCTCGTGCCACACCGGCACAGCCGTGTCGGCGATGAGCGCGGCGGTGTAGGTCGCGAGGGCGGGGCCGATCAGCCCGGCGGTGGCGGTCGCCGCGCGCCCGGTCCGCGGCAGGCGGCCGGTGACGGCGGTCAGCGCGGCGAGGCCGGTCGGCGGCCCGTACGCGCCGAGAATCCAGGCCCCCACGCTCATCGGCGAGGTGACCTTGAACACCCGGAGCATGTTGAGGAACCGGGCCGGACGGCCGAGGTCGTGGATGAGGGCGTACAGGGAGCCGCCGAGCGCGCAGGCGGCACCGGCCTTGGCCGCCCGCGCCAGGCATCGCCGCCCGGTCAGGTCCGCCGCGGCGGCCAGCGTGGAGGAGGCTCCGGCCAGCCCGCCGAGGAAGAGATAGCCGGCGATGTCGTGGTCGGTCCACGGGATCGGTTGCAGGACGGGGCGGCCGTAGTAGGAGCGGAACCCGGCCTTGGGCACCGTCGACCGCTCGCCCCGTGCCCGGGGGCCGGCGGGGCGGGTGATCGCCTCCCGCTCGGGCCGCAGGTCGCGGGCGTCGTCCAGGCGCACGTCGGTCTGGCTCGCTCTGTCGGCGGCGGTCATGAGCGGCTCCCCAGACCGGTGACGGCGACGGTGGCGAGCAGCGCGGTGGCGGCCAGGGCGACGTGCCGCCACATGGCGGACAGGTCCCTGGTGGTGACCACGGGATCGGGCGGCAGGCCGTACACTTCCGGCTCGTCCAGCAGCAGGGAGAACGCGCCCGTCCCGCCGACGCCGTCGCCGGGGTCGTGGCCGTACAGGCGGGCCGAGCCCACGCCGGCCTCGTGCAACCGCGCGAGCCTGCGCTCGGCGCGCGCCCGCAACTCGGACAGCTCGCCGAACTGGATGGAGTCGGTCGGGCAGCTCTTGGCGCAGGCCGGCTCCTGGCCGACGCCGAGCCGGTCGTAGCACATGGTGCACTTCCAGGCCAGGCCGTCCCGCTCCCTGCGGGCGATCACGCCGTACGGGCACGCGGGCACGCAGTAGCCGCACCCGTTGCAGATGTCCTCCTGCACGACCACGGTGCCGAACTCGGTGCGGAACAGCGACCCGGTGGGGCAGACGTCCAGGCAGGCGGCGTGGGTGCAGTGCTTGCACACGTCGGAGGACATCAGCCAGCGGAACTCGGTGCCGTCGGCCCCGGCCGTGCGGCCCGGCTGCTCGATGAAGGCGACGTGCCGCCAGGTCGAGGCGCCCAGGCCGCCGGTGTTGTCGTAGGACATACCGGTGAAGCCGAGCGGGTCGTCGGGGATCGCGTTCCACTCCTTGCAGGCGACCTCGCATGCCTTGCAGCCGATGCAGACACTGGTGTCGGTGAAGAAGCCCATCCGCTCCGGGTGCTCGGCGTAGCCGCTCGCGCTCGCCGGATCGTACGGCGCGGCGAGCGCCAGGTCCAGGTCGAAGGCCACGGCCTCATACCTCCGTGCCGGTCGAGCCGGTGATGCCGGCCCGCAGTCGATAGTCGCGGACGAACTCGGTCAGTGCCGGGCCCCGCGGGCGCCGCCCGGGGCGGATGTCGGCGGACAACGCCTTGACCTCCTGGATGTGGGAGTTGGGGTCCAGGCTGATCGAGCTCAGCTCGTTGGCCGCGTCGCCCCGGCTGAGCCCGTTGGACCCCCAGTGGAACGGCAGCCCGATCTGGTGCACCACCCGGCCGTCGAGCCGCAGCGGCGTCATGCGCTCGGTGACCAGGACCCTGGCCTCGATGGCGTTGCGGGCGGTCACGATCGTGGCCCAGCCTCCGTGCTCCAGACCGCGTTCGGCGGCCAGCTCGGGTGAGACCTCGCAGAACAGCTCGGGCTGCAGTTCGGTGAGATACGGTATGCCGCGGCTCATGCCGCCCGCGGTGAAGTGCTCGGTCAGCCGGTAGGTGGTGACGCAGTAGGGGAAGATCGCCGCGCCCGGCTCGCCGGCCGTCGGGTGGTAGCGGTTGTGCTCGTGCGGATAGATCATGCGGGCCGGGTTGCGCTGGTGCCGGTACAGCGGGTTCGGCACCGGCGAGTCCTGCGGCTCGAAGTGCGTGGGCAGGGGGCCGTCCACCACGCCCGCGGGCGCGAACAGCCACCCCTTGCCGTCGGACTGCATGATGAACGGGTCGATGCCCGACAGGGCGTCGACGCCCGTCGCGTCGGGGGGCGGGCGGTAGCCCGGTTCCTTGGCGGCGTCGAAGTCGGGCACGTCGTGGCCGGTCCACCTGCCGGTGGCCCGGTCCCACCACACCAGCCGTTTGCGTTCGCTCCACGGGCGGCCCTCGGGATCGGCGGAGGCCCGGTTGTACAGCACGCGCCGGTTGGCGGGCCAGGCCCAGGCCCACTCCGCGGCGATCCAGTCCTGCTCCTCGACCGGTTTGCGGCGTGCGGCCTGGTTGACGCCGTCGGCGTACACGCCGCAGTAGATCCAGCAGCCGCACACGGTCGAACCGTCGTCCTTCAGGGCGGTGTACGCGGACAGGGGGCGGCCCTCGGCGTCCCAGCCGTTGATCTCGGCGAGCACGGCTTCGGCGACCGGCTCCGCGACCCGCCCCTCGGTGGGGTAGTCCCAGGTGAGATCCAGGATCGGGGCGTCCATGGGGTCGGTGGAGCCGGCGAGCCTGCGGCGGATGATCCGGCCGAGGTGGTACATGAACCACAGGTCGCTGCGGGCGTCGCCGGACGGCTCGACCGCCTGGTGGTGCCACTGCAGCATCCGGTTGGTGTTGGTGAAGCTGCCGCTCTTCTCGGTGTGGGCGGCGGCGGGGAAGAAGAACACCTCTGTGCCGATGGCCTGTGTGGCCAGTTCCCCGGTCTCGATCTCCGGGCCGTCCTTCCACCAGGTGGCGCTCTCGATCAGGGTGAAGTCGCGCACGACGAGCCAGTCGAGGTTGGCCATCGCCAGCCGCTGCATCCTGGCGTTGGCCGAGCCGACCGCGGGGTTCTCGCCGAACAGCAGGTAGCCCTTGCAGGTGCCGTCGAGCTGCGCCATGACGGTGTCGTAGGTGCTGTGGCTGCCGGTGAGGCGCGGCAGGTGCCCGAAGCAGAAGTCGTTGCCGGGGGTGGCGGCGCGTCCCCACCATGCCTTCAACAGGCTGACCGTGTAGGCGCGCATGCCGGCCCAGTAGCCCTTGCCCGGCGCGTCGGCGCGGACGAAGTCGTCCAGGCGCTCGTGCTCGTGCGCGTGCGGCATCGGGATGTAGCCGGGCAGCAGGTTGAACAGGGTGGGGATGTCGCTGGAGCCCTGGATGCTGGCATGCCCGCGCAGCGCCTGGATGCCGCCGCCCGGCCGGCCGATGTTGCCCAGCAGGAGCTGCAGGATGCTCGCGGCGCGGACGAACTGGGAGCCGTCGGTGTGCTGGGTCCAGCCGACGGCGTAGGCGAAGGCGGCGGTGCGCTCCGGGCCGGAGTTCTCCGTCAGATGGCGGCAGACCTGTGCGAACAGCTCCGGCGGGACGCCACAGACGCGCTCGACCATCTCGGGGGTGTAGCGGGCGTAGTGCCGTTTGAGTATCTGCAGTACGCAGTGCGGGTCGCGCAGCGTCGGGTCGCTGTGCGGGGTGCCCTCCAGCGCCGCTCCTCCGGAGCCGTGCGTCTCCCCCCGCCCGGCGGCACGGATGGAACGCCTGCCCTCGCCGTGCCGCTCGTAGTCCTCGTCCCGGTCGCCGGCGGCGGCCACGACCCGCATGCCCTGGTACTGCCAGGTCTCGAAGTCGTAGTGGCGGGTGTCGGCGTTGAAGCCGGAGAACAGCCCGTCGAGGTCCTCGGTGTCGCGGTACTCCTCGGTGATGAGGGTGGCCGCGTTGGTGTAGTTGAGGACGTACTCGCGGAAGTACAGCTCGTTCTCCAGCACGTGGTGGATGATTCCGCCGAGGAAGGCGACATCGGTGCCGACGCGGATCGGCACGTGCAGGTCGGCCAGGGCACTGGTGCGCGTGTATCGGGGGTCCACGTGGATCACGACGGCGCCGCGCGCCTTGGCCTCCATCACCCACTGGAAGCCCACCGGATGAGCTTCGGCGAAGTTGGAGCCTTCGATGACGATGCAGTCCGAGTGCTGGAGGTCCTGCATGAAGGTCGTGGCGCCGCCCCGGCCGAAGGAGGAGCCCAGGCCGACCACGGTCGAGCTGTGGCACACCCGGGCCTGGTTCTCGATCTGCACCACCCCGAGCGCGGTCAGCAGCTTCTTGATCAGGTAGTTCTCCTCGTTGTCCAGGGTGGCCCCGCCGAGGGCGGCGATGCCCATGGTCCTGGCGGTGCGCCTGCCGTCGCGTTCCCACTCCCAGGTGGCGCGCCGGGTGGCGATGATCCGGTCGGCGACCATCTCCATCGCCTCGTCGAGTCCGATCTCCTGCCAGTCGCGCCCGTACGGCGGCCGGTACAGCACCCTGTGATGGCGCCCCGGCCCCGTCGTGAGCTGGAGGCTCGCGGCCCCCTTGGGGCACAGCCGCCCCCGGCTGACCGGAGAGTCGGGGTCGCCCTCGATCTGCACCACCTTCTCGCCGCGGACGTAGACGTTCTGGGCGCAGCCGACGGCGCAGTAGGGGCACACGGACTTGACCACCCGATCGGCGGACGCGGTGCGCGCGGTCGTCTCCTCGCTGCGCCGCGACTTGACGGCAGCCCCCCTTCCCAGCCGGTCGGGGCCGGTGAGCTGGCGCAACACCGGCCAGGGGCGGAACGGGACGCGCCGGCTCATCGAGCCTGTCCCGCGTCGGCGCGCATCTGCGGGTCGGACCAGGCGCGCCGGCGCATCCACTGGTGCACGTTGCCCCGCGCCGACGGATTCACCTCCCGTGGATTGACCAGACGCTGGCTGCGCGAGGGCAGCATCCCGGGGCGCTCGCGCTGCTCCCGGGTCACCGTGTCGCCGCCGTCGGCGGGCACGCCGGTCGCGACCAGGTAGGCTCGCCCCGGCGGCATGCCGAGCATCTCGCCGATCTCCACATAGCCCTGTCCGCGCGCCAGCAGCCGCAGGATCCGCTGTTTGCCCGGCATCTGTCCCCCTTGGTGACCGTTTGCGGATCGATGCCCGGCCCAGGCTGTGCGCACCGCCAGAAAAGCGTCAAGGAATCGGCTGGGCTCTGCGACCCCGCGGCCGACGCGCGACTCGGAGATCGAAGGGCGGCATGAGCCACCCGCGGCCGATCCACCGCGGTTGTCGAGTCGCATCCTCGTGATCATGGGGGACTCTGGGAGTAATGGTACGTAGTCGCCTGTGTGGTTTAGGCGATTCCGGTCGGTGAACGGCATCCGGTCGGCCGGGTCGCTGCCGGCGAATCGCGGGTCCAGGTCCTGACCGGCACGGCCAGGACCTGGACCCGCGATCTCCGGGGTGGTGATCAGCCGACGTTGGCGCAGATCGCGTAGACGCTGATGCCGACGTCGTTGTAACCGGGTTGGCGGCCGAGGCCGATCCAGCCGCCGCCGTCATCGGTGGGGAAGGAACCCACCAGGACGGCCTGGTTGCCCTGTGCCTCGGCGCCGCCGCCGACGGCCTTCTTCCCGGCGGGGCAGCGGACCACGCGGCGCTGGAAGTTGGGGACGTTGGCGTTCGGGAGCTTGACGATCTGGTAGCCCGTGAAGTCGGCCGCGGCCTCCGTGTCGGCGGCGGCGGATACGGAGGCGGTTATCGCGGTCAGGCTCGCGATGCCGAGGGCGACGCTCAGGGTGACGGTCATGAGCTTCCTGCTTCGCATGATCTCTCCTGGGACGGGAGTGCCTGGATGGTCACGCACAGTAAATTAGCCATCACGCTGTGTGTCCAGCCCTGATTTTGTCACCGTCTCGCCAGTTGCGGCCGCCCCGCCGATGGGCAGGCGCGCGCGGGCGGAGGTTCCGGGTCCGGCGGAGAAGGCCGCGCGGGGGGCTGGAAGCGGGTGTGGCCGGCGGTCGGCCGGCGCTGGATGTCGATCGGTGCTGAGAGCGCTCTCAGATCAGGGTAGGCCCATTTCTTGATTGTTGGCCAGGGGGACGATGTGTCGCCTGCGGGGGCGAGGTGCGGGTGTCATGCGATGGAACGCCCTGTTTTCTGGGCCTATGCCGTCCCGCCTGCATATCTGCTCTTTACTCATTCGTTACCAACGCGAAACGTTGACTGCTGTGACGCGGGCCGTTACTTTGCGGTGAGAGAGCGCTCTCTCATTCCGGTCCGCTTCGGAGCCCGACTCCTTTCCCCGGAGGCACCCCCCAATGGATCCCTCGATCCGGACCACGGGTCCGGACAACGCGTATCCCCGCGAAGGACGACTCGCCCACCGCATCCGGACCCGCCGCAGGCGCCTCGCCGCCGGCGTGGTCGTCGCGCTGGTGGCCGGGCTGCTCGGCCTCGGCGCCGCCCACTCCGCCGAGGCGGCCACGGTCGGCGCCGGTAGCTACGCCGACACCCTCCCGGCCGGCCGCTCGCTGCCGACCGGCTGCGGCTCTCTCTCCACCAACCCCCGCCAGTGGGTGACGGCCAACGCCCCCGCCGGAGCCGTGCCCACCAACGACTGGTGGTCGTCGATCCTGTTCAAGAAGACCGACTGCGCGTACGGCGAGCCGCTGCACGCCCACCCGATCTCCTACGACACCTTCGGCAATGGCCTCGGCTTCTCCTACAACACCACCCCGCAGATCAGCGGCACCGCCACCGGGGTGGGGGAGTACCACTACCCGTACGTCGAGAACATCAGGGTCGGTGTCGCGGGCCTGAACTCGCCGGACGTCAAGGTCGACGGCTGGAGCGACTGGACCGTCACCCCGTACTGGAGCGGTGGCGGCCGGACCATGAAGGCCACCATCGGCCACGGCCTGCCGTTCGCCTACTTCCAGATCACCGGCGGCGACGCGCAGATCACCGCGGCCGGCACCCCCTCGGTCTGGTCCAACAGCGGCGCCACCATCGGTTTCACCGCGGGCGGCCGCGACTACGTCGCCTACGCCCCGACCGGCGCGACCTGGTCGGTGAGCGGCACGACGATCAGCTCGTCCCTCGCGGGCAAGGGCTTCTTCTCGGTGGCGGCGCTGCCCGCGGGCGGCGACCGCGCGACCCTGGCGAACACCTACGGCCAGTACGCGCACGCGCACGTCACCGGCACCCGGGTCTCGTACTCCTACACGCCGTCCAACAGCACGCTCACCACGACGTACGCCTTCACCACCACGGCCAGGCAGGGCAGCGCGACCGGCACGGTCATCGCGCTCTACCCACACCAGTGGAACCACCTGACCGGCTCGACGCCGCTGGCGCAGACCTACGTCTCGGCGCGCGGCCAGATGAAGATCGTCACCGGTACGCAGTTCAGAACGTCGATGAAGTACACCGGCGTGCTGCCCGAGGTCCCCGCGGTGGCCGACAACTCGGGCGCCGACCTCACCACGATCACCAACCACCTCAACGCCGAACTCGGCAACCCGATGGACAACCGCGGCGACGACACCTACTGGACGGGCAAGGGCCTGGGCAGGGCCGCCCGCATCGCGGAGATCGCCGACCAGCTCAACCTGACGTCGGTGCGCACCGCCGCGCTGAACGCCATCCGCACCCGCCTCAACGACTGGTTCACCGCCTCGCCCGGCAAGACCAGCCGGGTCTTCTACTACAACCCGGCCTGGGGAACCCTGCTCGGCTACCCGGCCTCGTACGGCTCCGACCTGGAGCTCAACGACCACCACTTCCACTACGGCTACTACATCGCGGCCGCCGCGACCCTGGCCAAGTTCGACCCCGACTGGGCGAAGAGCAGCCAGTACGGCGGCATGGTGGACCTGCTGATCCGCGACGCCAACAACTACGACCGCAACGACACCCGCTTCCCGTACCTGCGTGACTTCGACATCTACGCGGGCCACGACTGGGCGGCCGGGCACGGCTCGTTCGGCTCGGGCAACAACCAGGAGTCCTCGTCCGAGGGCATGAACTTCGCCAACGCCCTCATCCAGTGGGGACAGGCCACCGGCAACACCGCGGTCCGCGACGCGGGCATCTACATCTACACGACCCAGAACGCGGCGATCCAGGAGTACTGGTTCGACGTGCGCGACCAGAACTTCCCCGCCGCCTTCGGCCACAGCACCGTCGGCATGGTCTGGGGCTCCGGCGCCGCCTACGCCACCTGGTTCAGCGCCGAGCCGGAGATGATCCAGGGCATCAACATGCTCCCGGTCACCGGCGGGCACTTCTACCTGGGCGACAACCCCGGCTACGTGACCACCAACTACAACGAGCTGGTACGCAACAACGGCGGCCCGCCCACGGTGTGGCAGGACATCATCTGGGAGTTCCTCGCCCTGGGCAACGGCGACACGGCACTGGCGAACCTCAGGGCCAACGGGGGCTTCACCCCGGAGGAGGGGGAGAGCAGGGCCCACACCTTCCACTGGATCCGCAACCTGGCCGCTCTGGGCAACGTGGACAACTCGGTGACCGCCAACCACCCGCTGGCCAAGGTGTTCAGCAAGAACGGCGCCCGGACCTATGTCGCGTCCAACATCACCGGCAGCGCGATCACGGTGACCTTCTCCAACGGCACGACGCTCAACGTGCCCGCGGGCAAGACCGCCACCTCGGGAGCCCTCACCTGGAGCGGCGGCAACGCCGGCGGAGGCACCACCGGCCCCGACCCGACTCCCACGCCCACCCCGACCCCGACCCCGACCCCGACGGTGGGCCCCTTCACCGCGACGCGCTACCTGCAGTCCGGTGGCGGGCTGCCGGGCACGGCGGGCAGCGCGGGCACCGTCACGCTGGCCGCCGCCAACGGCAACCGCGACGGCACCCCGACCAACGCGCAGGTCTTCACGGCGACCGGCCTCACCGGCACCTACAGCGGCGGCTCCACCACGTTCGACCTCTTCGTGGACGCGGGCACCACGGTCGCCAACGGCACCCAGATCCGCGTCTCCTACGATCTGACCGGCAACGGGAGCTGGGACAGGGTGGAGACCTACGCCTACTTCGCCACCGACCCGGTGACGGGCTGGGAGCACTACACGCAGGGTGCGGGGCCGCAGTCCGCCTCGGGGACGCTCGGCAACCTGTCGGGAGGCCAGGTGAAGGTCGAGGTCTGGAGCGCCATCGGCAACGGCACCACCGCCCTCGGCGTCGGCAACCAGTCCCTCGTACGGCTGCCGTTCAGCTGACCCACGACGGGGCGGCGGGTCTCCCGCCGCCCCCGACCTCAGCCGATCTTCGAGGGGAAGGCCGGGAGCGGGAGCTCCCGGCCGTTCCCGCCTCCGGCCGGCAGGCCGATCGGGCTCAGCGTCGGCGGGATGCCCGCCTTCACGACGGCCTCGGTCAGCGGGCGGAGCAGCCGGGCGAGGACGGAGGTCCGCTCGTCACCGAGGGCCCGCCAGGGACCGGCCGCGGCCTCGTCGGTCAGCCGTTCGATCCGCGCGCGCACCCGGGTGCCCTCGGCCGTGAGAGCGCCGGAGGCGTCGACCCATCCGCGCTCGCGCAGGGCGGCGGCACCGGACTCCCACTCCTCGTCCGGCCAGGGGCGTGCCACGCGCAGCAGGTCCAGGTCCGTCTCCCCGGCGGCGACCTTGAGCAGGTGGGCCTGGGTGGGGGAGACGCCGTGGGCGACGAGCGCGGCCACGTGCCCGTCTCCCCGATGTTCGCGCAGCGTGGTCGCGGCCTGCCAGAGCAGCAGGTGCGGCTCGTCCGGCGCCGGCAGTGCCTGGTTGGCCGCGCTCAGCACCCGGCCGGCGGTGTCGGCGAGCCGGGCGGCCCGCCAGGCGAGGTCGGCCGCCGCGCGCAGGTCGTCCGGGCCGGCCACCTCGTCGGTGAGCAGGTTCCGCAGCGCCGCCCTCGCCCCGTCGAGACGGGCGCGGAGCACGTCGCCGGGGGTCGCGAACGTCCACGCGTCGGGGAGTGCCCTGGAGACCTTGGCCGGAGGGAAGCCGTGGAAGGCGGCCGTGACGACGTCGGGGCCGACCGGTCCGAGCGGCGCCGCCCTGGTCGCGAAGTACCCCATCCAGAAGCCGCGCATGCCGACCGCGTCGGACGCCGCCCGAGCCTCCGGGGCGAAGTAGGTGACGGCGTGCAGAGGCTCCAGCAGTCGCCACATGACACGCGGAACGTTCGGTTCGTGCTCCGGCACGGTCTCACACCCTGTCTCATGGATCCTGGCGGATCGGCTGTGCATGTTCATACGGTACTCGGCGAAATGACCGTTGATCGCCTTTGGGAAGATCCGCTCATCTGGTCCGAACACTGACCTGATCAGCGAAGATGGGTCATCCTCCCGGTAAGGTTGGGTCTTCTCAAGGGATGCCGCGCGGGTTATCAAGAACTCGGAGCGAATTGTGATCCCAGACGGTCCATTCTCTGCGCCGAGCTCCCGGTGCCACCGTCACGTCTGGTCGCCCAACCCCCCGAGCCGATGGAGAACCGCGTGCGTCAGTTACTCGGAGTGATCACAGGAATCCTTTGTGTCGTCGCCATGCTGGCGACGGGCGTCACGGCCGCGCAGGCGGCCGTCCCCGACAGATGGGGTTTCGCCGTCGTCGACGTCACCTCGGGTATCCCCAACCCCAGCCACCAGGCCGGTAGCTGGCCGGGAGGCTTCAACGTCACCGTCTCCCCAGGCGGGGTAGGGCAGACGTTCGTGAGGTTCCCGCAGATCGCGACCACCAAGGGCGTGGTCCACGTCACGGCGATCTCCCAGACCGCCTACTGGTGCCAGGTGCAGAAGTGGGGACCCGCGGGGGCCGACCTGGTGGTGGCGGTGCAGTGCTATCGCTACGGTGGGGCCCCGATCTCCACCCCGTACAGCATCGTCTTCGAGGAGAGCACCGGCCTGCTGCCCGCGCCGGAGGCGCTCGGCTACGTGTACTACGACGGCACCTCCATCGTCAACCAGTTCAACTCGGCCGGGGCGGGGAACGCCGTCGCCGGCGGCGGAGGCTCCTGGACGGTCACCCTGCCCGGCCTGGGCTCGGCCGGCTTCGCCGGCAACCTGCAGGTCACCGCGGTCGACTCCGTTCAGCCCGCCCGGTGCAAGGTCGCCGGCTGGATCCCGAGCGGAGGCGTGCAGACGGTCCAGGTGCGCTGTCACAACGCGACCAGCGCGCCGCTCAACACCGGCTGGACCCTTACCTACCAGCGAGAGCGGGCCATCACCGGCGCGGCGATCCCGCCGAAGAACTTCGCCTACACCTTCGACAACACCCCGGCCAACCCCGGCCCGTACGGACCGGTTCCCCCGGCGGTGAACTACAACTCCCAGGGCGGGCTGAACACCGTCCAGAGCTCGGGAGTCGGCCAGCGCATGGTGCTCTTCCCGATCGTGGGAGTCCTGCCGGACCACGTCCAGGTCACCGCGTACGGACCCGGTCCGGAGTTCTGCAACCTGCAGACCCTCTGGGCCACCAGCGGCGGTACCGCGTACGTTCGCAACGTCGTCTGCTACAGCGCCGGCACCCGCCTCGACTACCCGTCCCTGGTCACCTACACCTCGGCCTTCTGAGACCGCGGGCACGATCCCGGCCGGACCCCGGCCGGGACCGTGCCGTCTCTGTGGTCCGCGTCCGTGCTCGTGGCGCCGCGGCCCCCGCCCGCACCGGCCGCCGCCGTCCCTCGGGCGCGTCCTTCCGGAATGGACGCCCCTCTTCCGGGTAGCCGGGGACGATGACGACCTACGGCTTTCACTCCTCACACGAGCAGATCCATCCGGCAGAACTGCTGAAGGCGGTCACCCGGGCCGAGCAGGCGGGGTTCGAGGCGGCGATGTCGTCGGACCACTTCTCCCCGTGGAGCGGGCGGCAGGGGCAGTCGGGGTTCGCCTGGTCCTGGCTGGGCGCGGCGCTGCAGGCGACCGGCCTGCCGTTCGGCGTGGTCAACGCCCCCGGGCAGCGCTACCACCCCGCGATCGTCGCCCAGGCGATCGGCACCCTCGGGGCGATGTACCCCGGGCGCTTCTGGGCCGCGCTCGGCACCGGCGAGGCGAGCAACGAGCACATCACCGGCGAGCGCTGGCCGCGCAAGGAGGTCCGCAAGCGGCGGTTGCGGGAGTGCGTCGACATCATCCGGGCGCTGCTGGCGGGGGAGGAGGTCAGCCACGACGGCCTGGTGACCGTGGACCGCGCCCGCCTGTGGAGCCGCCCGGACGTCCCGCCGAAGCTGGTCGGCGCGGCGGTGAGTGTCGAGACGGCCCGCTGGTGCGCGGAGTGGGCCGACGGACTGATCACCGTGAACGGGCCCGTCGACCGGCTGCGCGAGGTCGTCGGTGCCTATCGGGACGCCGGCGGCCGCGGAGAGACGGCACTCCAGGTCCACCTCAGCTGGGCCGAGAACGAGGACGAGGCCATGGACATCGCCCACGACCAGTGGCGGAGCAACGTCTTCTCCCCGCCGGTGAGCTGGGATCTGGAGACCGCCGAACTCTTCGACGTGGTCTCCGCGGACGTCTCGCGGGAGAAGGTGGCCGAGGCGGTCAACGTCTCCTCCGACCTGGGCCGGCACGCCGCCTGGATCAACGAGTACGCGGACCTGGGGTTCGAGGAGATCTACCTGCACCACGTGGGCCGGCAGCAGGACGCCTTCATCGACGCGTTCGGCGCGAAGGTCCTTCCCCAGCTGCGCTGACCTCCGGTGCGGCGGCCGTGGCCCGCCGGGGACGGGCCGCGGCCACCCCGGTGGCCTGGGGAATCCGCGCCGAAGAGGTCCGGGCGATATCCGGTGACCTCCCGCGGCGACCAATGAAGTGAATTTTCCTCACTTTTGCGACATAGGACGGAAACAATTAAGGCGAAATCAATTCACAGATGCGGTTAGATGTTCTACCTTTGTTGTGGGAGCGCTCCCATCAGAAGGAGGCGCGGTGTCTCTCCACCACAGCTCATCCGCGGCGTACCTCGACGCCGCCCCCGAGTGCGCGGCCGAGTGCCTGCTGTCCGCCGCTCCGTCGAGCGTGCGTGACGCCCGTTCGATGGTTCGCCGGGAGCTCTCCCTGTGGGGTGCGGACGACCTCATAGACGACTGCGTGCTGGTCGTCAGCGAGCTGGTCACCAACGCCGTCAAGCACGGCGGTGCCGCGTGCGCACTGCGAATCCGCGGTGGCGGAGGGCTGGTCCACGGCGAGCTCTTCGACCCCGGGGCGGGCGCGCCCCGCGTGTGCGCCCACGACATGGAGGCCACCGGTGGCCGGGGCCTGCAGATCGTCGACGCCCTCGCCGACGACTGGGGTGTCACCTACTCCCCCTCGGGCGGCAAGACCGTCTGGTTCGTCCTCGGCCTCCCCGAGCCCGCCCGCCCTCATCCCACCGGCATCCCGGCCCTGCGGCTCTGACGGCGGTCCCGGGCCTTCCACCTCGAACCCGTACGCGTGCGTGCCGATGGACGGTCACGCGCCGGATGCGGGCCGCCCGGCGGAGCGTGTTCCCGCACCCCGGCAGGTGGACGCGCAATCTCGGCGTATCTCCCCATAGGCTGCGGACAGCCGGCCCCCAGGGAGAGACACGCATCGCCCATGACCACGTACGACCACACCCGTCGCGCCTGTTACACGGGATATGTCACCCAGGCGATCGTCAACAACCTGGCTCCGCTGCTGTTCATCGTCTTCCAGACCCGTTACCAGCTGCCGCTGGAGATGCTCGGCCGGCTGGTGCTGCTCAACTTCGCCACCCAGCTGGTCACCGACATCGTGGCCGTGAAGTTCGTGGACCGGACCGGTTACCGCATCCTGCTGGTGCTGGCCCATGTCCTGTCGGCGCTGGGGCTGGTGTCGCTGGCGGTGGTCCCGGAGCTGTCACCCTCCCCGTACCTGGGACTGTGCGCCGCCATCGTCGTCTACGCCGTCGGCGGCGGTCTGCTGGAGGTGCTCGTCAGCCCCGTCGTGGACGCGCTGCCCAGCCCGCAGGAGGGCAAGGCCGCGGCGATGAGCCTGCTGCACTCCTTCTACTGCTGGGGACAGGTCGCGGTGGTGGCGGGCAGCACCCTGCTGCTGGCCTGGATCGGTCAGGGCGCCTGGCAGGTCCTGCCCGTCGCCTGGGCACTCATACCGCTGGTCAACATGGTGGTCTTCCTGAAGGTGCCGCTGCCCGCGACCGTTCCGGACGAACACCGCACCGCACTGCGGGAACTCTTCCGCGCCCCCGCCTTCGCCGCGGCCGTCGTGCTGATGCTCTGCGCCGGCGCGGCCGAGCTGACCATGTCGCAGTGGTCCTCCCTCTTCGCGGAGGAGGGGCTGGGGGTCTCGAAAGTCTGGGGCGACCTGGCGGGTCCGTGCCTGTTCGCGGTCCTGATGGGCGTCGGACGCATCGTCTACGGACTGTGGGGCGAGCGGATCCCGCTGGTACCCGCGATGACCTCGTGCGGCGCGCTGGCGGCCGTCTGTTACCTGGTGGCCTGCCTGTCCGCCGACCCGGTGGTCAGCCTCGTCGGCTGCGCGGTGTGCGGCCTGGCCGTCAGCCTGCTGTGGCCGGGGACCTTCAGCCTCGCCGCCGCCCGCTTCCCGCTCGGCGGCGCGGCCATGTTCGGCGTGCTGGCCGTCTTCGGCGACGCCGGCGGCGCGGCCGGCCCCTGGATCGCCGGAGCCGCCGCGGACGCCTCCGCCGCGGCCACCGGGCTTCTGGGTGATCTGTCGGCCGTGCTCCCCGACGACGGTGGTTCGGGTCTGCGCGCCGGCATCCTCGTCGCCACCGCCTTCCCGATCGCCGTCGTCGCGGTCACCCTCGCGTACGGCATCCGGGCCGGGCGTGCGGGCAGCGTGACAGGGGTTGTCGTGACAGGGGCTGTCGTGACAGACGGTGTCGTGACAGGCGACATCGTGACGGGCGATGCGGACGGTGAGGCGGCCGGTGACCCGCCCAGGGATCCTCGCCTCACAGGATGAGCCGCGGCGGCGCCGGCGCCGGGCCCTCCGACGCTCCGAGTGGTTCAGGGGGTTCAGAAGGGTATGACGAGCTTTGTCATGCCCGATCACCGGGCCGCCGACCACAGAGGAGTATTTGATGGATTCGCACCCGTCCGACAGGATCGCCGTGGTCGACGGCGTGAGCGGGGGCATCGGCCCGGCCGTGGCCCGCGTGCTCGGCGGGGAGGGCGCATGAGGGACGGCCGCCCCCGCGGTCTCGGGGGAAGACGGTGAGCGAGATCGGCGCGCGGCTCCGCGACGCGCTCCACGCCGAGTTGCCCGCCGCCTACCGGCTGCGCCGGGAACTGCACGCCGAGCCGTGCCTGTCCGGCCAGGAGGAGCCGACGCTCAAACGGGTGCTGGACGCGCTGCCCGAGGGCAGCGCGATGGAGCGGGTGGCCGGGACCGGCGCGCTCCTCCGGGTCGGCGGCGACGGCCTGGCCGTCGGGGTGCGCGGAGAGCTGGACGCCCTGCCGATCCCCGAGGAGACGGGGGTGCCCTGGGCCTCGCAGAACGGTGCCATGCACGCCTGCGGCCACGACGTCCACCTCGCCGCCCTGGTCGCGCTGACCAGGGCGATCGACCACGTGAAGGCGCCGGCGCCGATGGTCGCGGTGCTACAGCCTCGCGAGGAGGGTCCTCCCTCCGGCGCCCGTGACATCGTCGAGTCGGGCGCGCTCCAGCGGAACCTGATCGGCGCCATGATCGCGGCACACGTCCAGCCGGTGCTCGCCGCCGGTCAGACGGCCTGCACTCCCGGCGCGGTCAACGCCTCCGCGGACCAGTTCACCGTCATCGTCAAGGGCCACGGCGGGCACGCGGCCTATCCCCATCTGGCCCGCGACCCGATCCTGGCACTCGCCCAGGTCATCGTGGCCGCCCAGCAACTGGTCAGCCGCGACGCCGACCCGATGACACCGACGGTGGTCACCTTCGGGACCGTGGTGGCGGGCAGTGCTCCGAACGCGATTCCAGGGCAGGCCGCCGCCCGCGGCACCATCCGTACGATGTCGGAGTCCTGGCGCCGGCAGCTGCACCAGCGCTTCCACGAGCTCGCCGAGGGCGTCGCCCGCGCCTACGGCTGCGAGGCGGAGATGCGGATCACCTACGGGGATCCGGTGCTCGTCAACGACGCCCGCCTCGCCGAGGAGACCGGCTGCATCCTCGTCGACGCCGCCCACCACATGCCCGCCACGCTGCGCTCCTGCGGTGCCGATGACTTCGCCCACTTCGCGTCGGTCGTGCCGTCGCTGATGCTGTTCGTGGGCACCGACACGAAGGCGGGACTGCACAGCCCGTACTTCCTGCCCGGAGACGACACGGTGCGGGCGCTCGCCGAGAGCCTGCTGGCCGGCTACCTCGGCGCCGCGCAGGTGATCGGCGCGGGCCAGGGCCACTGATCCGGTCGCGGGTCAGTACCCCGCGGCGGGATCGACGACCCCCTCCAGCGGGAGGCCCGCCCGCAGGTTGCGCACGTTCCGCTCCACCCGCTCGCAGAACATCCGGGTGACGTACTCGGCGGAGTCGGCGCAGTGCGAGGTGATGAGCGCCCTGTCCTCGGCCCAGAGCGGGTGCCCCTCGGGGAGCGGTTCCGGGTCCGTCACGTCCAGCCCGGCGGCGGAGATCGTCCCGGCGCGGAGGGCCTCGACGAGCGCGTCGGTCCGGATGTGCGCGCCGCGGGCGACGTTGACGACGACGGCGTGCGCCGGCAGCAGGGCCAGCTCGACGGCGCCGATGACGTGGGTCGTCTCCGGCGTCAGGGCGAGGGCCAGCACCAGGATGTCGGTCTCCGGAAGCACCGCGTGCAGGGCCCCGGGCGGCAGTGTCTCCTCGGCGCCCTCGATGCTCTCCGCCCGGCGGCGGATCACCCGGATCCGGCACTCGAACGGCCGCAGGAGCCGGATGAGCTCACCCGCTATACCGCCGCCGCCGAGGATCGTCACCCGCCGGCCGTGCAGGGACCTGGGATCGACCGGGCACCAGCGAGGGGTACGCGCCTGCCGGGCGAGGTTGCGCAGGCAGGCCAGCATCAGCGTGAGCGCGTGCTCGCCGACCTGCCCGGCGAACGACCCCTTGGCACAGCTGAAGACCACGGGGCGGTCGAGCACACCGGACGCGGTGAACCTCTCCACCCCCGCCCAGGGGAACTGCACCCAGCCGATCCGGGGGTGGGCGTCCAGAGTCGAGCGGAGCAGTTCCGGCTCACCGGGGATGAGCCACACCAGCCCGTCCGCCTCGGCGAGTGGGGCGTTGACGCCCCCGCCGCCGGACACGGCCTCCTCGACCGCGAGACGCAGGAGGTCGAGGCCGGGGGAGTTGGGGCGGTCGTAGGCCGCTCCCGCCCCCGGGGACGGGGCTATCGCGATTCGGGCTTCCATAACCGATATTCTGTAGGTGGCCCACCGGCCGGGTTTCTCGGCGTCCCGCACTCGACGACGAACTCCCGGAAGCCCGCCTCGAATCCTGGATCCACCCGTCCTCCTCGCCATGTCACCGAGCGAGGCCGCGGACCGGACGCCGATCTACGCCGGCACGGCCGCACCGTGTTCTGTGCTGGGACCTGACTGACGCCCCACGGGTGAGCGGTGCCAGGCCGCCCGGCCCCGGCGCGGCCTCGACCCGCGCTCCCGGACGACGCCGGATACGTGAGCGGCCCCCGACCGGTGTGGCCGGGGGCCGCTCACCGGGGATGTGTCAGGTCTCCACGCCGATGTGCACCGGACCGGCGTCCGGCCTGACCGCGGTGAGGACGCTCGCCGGGATGCGGAACACCCGGCCGGGAGCCGCCGGCCACCACAGCCGCTTCCGGGCGATGACCCTCCCTCCTGCCGGAGAACGATCCGGGGGAACGGGATGTAGCGGTCGCTCCACAGCAGCAGGCGGCGGCGCGCCGGGGCCGGATCCTTCGGGCGGAAGATCTCCGGCGCCACCCAGCGGAAGGGCGCGTCGGCGATGAGACGCACCTGCTCGGCCGGGGTGCCGCCGCCGCGCAACCAGGCGATGACGGCGCGCACGACATGGGCGCCGTCGATCGCCGCGATGTCCGCGGTGTCGACCGGGTGGAGCAGGTTGCCCACGGCGAACACGCCCGGCCTGTCGGTACGCAGCGCGTTGTCGACCAGCGGGCCGTTCGTGCCGGGGGCCATGGTGATTCCCGCCGCGCGTACCAGCTCGTGGTCGGGGATCCAGTCACCGGTGAGGACGAGCGTGTCGCACTCGACGACCCGCCTTCTGCCGGTGTCGAGGTCCCCGATCTCGACGGCCCGCAGTTCCGGCCGGCCGATGACCTTCGTCACCCGGGTACGGGTGGCGACCCTGGTACGGAAGAGGATCCGGCCGGGGACGCTGAACAGGGAGTAGGAGTCCGGCCGGGGATACTCGGTGGTCATCAGGACGGTCCGGCAACCGGCCTCGCGCAGGGTCAGCGCGGCCGACCAGCTGACCAGCTCGGCGCCGACGACGACGGCTCTCTTCCCGACCTTCCCGTGCTGCAGGTGGACGAGGTTCTGCAGGTGCCCGGTGGTGTAGACGCCGTGGGCGCGGTCTCCGGGGATGAGCCGGGCCGGTCGTGGGCGTTCCCGGGCACCGGTCGCCAGGATGACGGCCCGCGCCTCGACCCGGACGCGGCCACGCGGGGTGGTGGCCTCGATCGTCCGGTCACCGGCCCAGTTCGTCACGGTGGCGTTCGTCAGGATCTTCGCACCGGCGGCCTCGGCCTGCCGGACGAGCCTCCTGGCGTAGGCGGGACCGCTCATGAAGCGCCGCATGTCCCTGATCCCGTAGCCGGGATGGTCGCTGTGCCGGGGGATGCCCCCGGCCGTGCTCTCCCGGTCGAGGACGAGGACGTCACCGTTGATCCTCGGCGCGAGTTCACGGGCGGCGCTCAGCCCGGAGGGGCCGGCGCCGACGATGACGACGGCCGGGGTGAGGGTGGTGATGTCACCGGATGTCATCGGCCGGCCTCCAGCGGTGCGTGGCGCTGCTCGCAGGTGCTCTCGCCCCTGCTCTCCAGCAGCTTCTTGACCTCGGCGCCGCAGAAGAACCCCTGGCAGCGCCCGTTCATCGCCCGGGTGCGGCGGCGCAGCCCCTCCAGGGTGGCCGGCGGGATCGGCGACCGGAAGGTGTCGCGGACCTCGCCGGCGGTGACCCGCTCGCAGAAGCAGACCACCTTGCCGTAGGCGGGGTCGGCGGCGATCCGGGCGGCGTCCTGGTACGGGCGGGTGAACGCCTCGCCGAGGTTGGACATGCGGGGCGGCTCCGGCAGCCTCTCCCGTGGTACGAGCGCCAGCCCGGCGTCGCGGGCCAGGCCGGCGACGTGCTCGGCGATGGCGATGCCGGCGGTCAGGCCGGTCGAGCGGATCCCGCCGACCAGCACGTAGCGCCGCCCGGCGTCGGCCTCGATGAGGTAGTCGGGATGGTCGCTCGCCGCGCGCAGGCCCGCGTAGGTCGCGGTGACCTCCTCAAGCAGCAGGTCGGGCATCAGCTTCTCGCCCTTGCCCAGCAGGAACTCGAATCCCTTCTCCGAGGTCCCGGTGTCGGTGCGGTCGACTGCGGGTGAGCCCGCCGTCCACCCGCAGCCGGGTCAGCGGCTGCCCGAGGTCGGCGGCGACGAGGTCGCCGAGCTCGGCGACCTGTGCCGCGATCCCCTGCAGCACGGCGAGCACGAGGTGCCCGGAACCGGTGGAGAGGGTCAGCCCGGAGAACGAGGCCTTGGCGTCGGGACGCCACCAGGGGGCCGCCAGGCCGGCCAGCGCCGGCACGCACAGCACCCCCTCGGCGTCCGCCGCCGCGACCGTGTCCAGGTCCGCGGCACCGCGGATGAAGCCGAGATCCTGGATCCACCGTACGGCGGAGGCGGCCGTGTAGACCTGGCCGTCGAAGCAGTACGAGGTCTCCCCCGGACCCGCCAGGCGACCGAGGCGGCCAGCCCGGCGGTGGAGCGCGCGGCGGAGGTGCCGGTGTTGGCCAGCAGGAACGCGCCGGTGCCGAAGGTGCACTTCGCCTCGCCCGGGTTCAGGCAGTTCTCGGCCAGCAGGGCGGCCTGCTGGCCGACCACGAGTCCGCCGACGGGGACGTTCCCGCCGAACGCGGAGGTGCGGCCGACCACCTCGTCACAGGAGACGATGCGCGGCAGGCGCTCGGTGCCGAGCCCGAACAGCTCCAGCAGCTCCGGGTCCCAGTCGCCGTCGTTGAGCCGGGTGACCAGCGACCGGCCGGCCGTGGCGACGTCCGTGACGAACTCCCCGGTCAGATGGTGGATGATCCAGGAGTCGGAGGTGGTGACCACCCCCTCCCCGGTCACGTTCCGGCGTAGCCAGGCCATCTTCGGGGCGGAGAAGTACGGGTCCAGGATCAGCCCGGTGGTCGCGGCGATCCGGTCCTTGAACTCCTCCAGCTCCGCGCAGATGCTCTCCGAGCGGCGGTCCTGCCACACGATGGCGGCCGAGAGCGGTTCCCCCGTGGCGGGGTCCCACGCCAGGACGGTCTCGCCCTGGTTCGCCAGCGTGACGGCGTCGATCCGCACCCCGGCCCGCGCGACGGCCGCTCGGCCGGCGTTGAGCACCGAGTCGAGCAGTTTCCGGGGGTTCTGCTCGACCCCGCCGCCGGGCAGGTAGGTGGGGCGGACCGGGAGCTCGACGAGGCCGAGCACCTCACCGCGGGCGTCGACGACGATCGCCTTGGTGCCGGATGTTCCCTGATCTATCGCCAGTACCGTGGTCACCGTCGGTGGGTCCCCTCCGCGTGCCTGCCCTTGGCCGTACCCGAGGCGTCGGCGGTCAGCTCCGCGTCGATGGAGTGCATGTCCGGCATCACCAGGCCCTTGGCGCCCCTGGTGAGCAGCAGGTAGGCGAAGTACACGGCGCCGAGGGCGAGCATGAGGAGCACGTAGACCCAGGACTCCACGAACGAGGAGTCACGGAAGAGCAGCAGCTCGAACACCAGCCAGATCAGCGCGACGATGATCACCGGGATCTCCCAGCGGCCCAGGGCGAACCCCTTGCTCGGCCGCAGCGACTTCCGCTTGACCACGTACAGGACGACGGTTCCGATGTAGATGATCGCCGGCAGCAGGGTGACGGCGACGAGGAACAGGAAGCCGAGCACACCGGAGGCGAGAACCGCCTGCCACATGGCGCGGGGGACGACCCGGGCCGGGTCCTTGGTCTCCTCGGCGAGGTTGGCCGCCGACTCGAAACCAGACCCAGCCGATGATCCAGCCGAGCACGGGGTTGGCCAGCCGGGACATCCACTGGTAGTGGAAACCTTTACCGAGGTCCCCGCCTGCCGGCGGGCGATGCGGGGCCTTCTGGCCTCGGCTCATAAGCGGACCGTAAGCCCTTGGGAGGTCTCTCGCCGGGTTGCCGCCTCGGGCGTTCCCGGTCATCCGCGGGCATCGAGGGCCGTTCGACCGGCGGCGCGGGCCGGACGACGACAGGTGCGCCACCGCGCCGGTTTCCGGATCGGAGGCCGACGGCGAGACGGAAGCCGGTGCCGCCGAGCGTGCCCCGAGGAGGTCCGCCTGGGGCCCTCTTCTTCGCGCGACGCGGCCGGGGTGGCGCGCCGCGCGGGGTTCCGTGCTCGCGTGTGTCGGGGCGAAGGGCCCTTTGGTCAGAGGGACTTCGCGAGCGGCGGCAGAGTATGCGAACAGCGGAGCCCCAGCCCGTGAAAGTCCTTCGGCTGGAGCTCCGCTGCTTCGTTCACGGCCGGCGAAACGCGCTTGACCGCGCGTTTTTGTCGTTCGGTGCCGACCGGTGGAGTATTTTGTTCGCGATTATCTGCAGAATCGGTCGTGGCCGTCGTCGTAGCCGTCCAGCCAGCCTCTGTCGTAGTCACTTATCCTCAGGGCCAGGCCGGGCAGTTCTCCTGATTTCGCCCTTGGCCTTGAGCAGTCCTGGCCGGCGGCCCGGTAGCCGTCCCGGTAACCGTTCCAGTATCCGCCTCTCGGGTCCCTGGCCGGTGGGGTCGGCTCCGTCACCCTGGCCGGCAGGGTGCTCGCCGCCGGCACCGCGGGGTCCGGCGCGGCCGAGGCGTGCGAGAACGGGACCGGTCCAAGGGCCAGGGCCGCGAGAAGCGCCGGGCCGAGCACCATCAACTGTCGCTTTCCGTACATGGGTTCCTCCTCTGAAGGGCCGCGAGTCGGATCACTTTGCGGCCATGGGCACCAGGCACGATATAAGGCGAACCCTTTGGAGTCGGGGAGCTGATTGTCTGCTTTCTCATTCTTGAAGTAGGTATATTTGACGCAAATTTCCCTGCGAATCCGTTTGTTCTGGCGACTTCCAGGAAAAGCGGAAGGCCACGGCGGCTCGTCCGGCGTGGACGGCGCCTTCTGAGGCCTCGGCGCGAGACCGATTCAGGGAACGTGTTGTAGCCTTTCGTGCTCCCCGAGCGAAGGGGTTCGCCGTGTCCTCGGCCCCGCAGGAGATCTTCGAGCGTTGTGTCTGGGCCGGGATGACCGGGAACGCCGTCGCGCCGGCCGAGATGTTCACCGCGGACGGCGTTTTCGAGGCGCCGCTCGTTCCGGCCGGCCGCGCCTTTCCAGGCCTCCTGGCGGGGGGCGAGGCTATACGCGACGGCATGGCCGCGTACTACGAGCGACCGGTGGACGCCGGCCGTACGGTGAACGTGGACAGGCCCCCGGTACGTGCTGCACGCCGCCGCCGACCCGGACTTGAGTGAGCGCTGCCAGATGGTGTTCGCCGGCCGGCTTTCGGGAAACAGGGTTTTATGGAGGTCAGGTGTCCACCGGGCGGACTCCAAGCTATCTGCAAGCCTCCTCCAAGGAGGCTGCGGAAGCTTTGGCCGCGATCGATGGGATAAATCGACCGAATAAAAGAGGAAACCATGCTCGCGCGTTCCAAGCCCAGTACTGTTCTGTCGATGCTAGGCCTCTTTGGGGTGCTGGCCCTTGCCACCGCCGCCCCGGCCGGCGCCGCTCCTGTCACCGCCGCCCCCGCCCTCGTCGAAACCGAACTCGGCATCACCGTCTACGCTCACGACATTGACGAGGAGGGGACCTTTAGCAACGGTGACGAAGTCTTCATCAATGTCGTGCGTAATGGAGTAAGTCAGCGCTTCGCCCCGACCAATGGCACGGTCGACGTCAACGAGGACGAAGAGGGCCAGATAGTCCAATTCCCATCGCATTACCCTATCAAGTTTTCGCCGGGTGAGAAGGTGACGGTCCAGGTATGGGAAGACGACACTTCCGGAGACGACCTCCTCGCTGAGGCCAAGGACGTCATCGTTCAGTGCAACCGCCCGTTCAGCGGCGTAACCGAAATCTCAAAGCGGAAGTACTATCACTACTCGTTCGACGCCAAGTTCGCCGCCTTCAGCTGCTGATTTTTGCATTGTGATGTTCTACGGACGGTGAGAGGGCCGGGCCACCGCGGTATCCCTGTCCACGCGGTACGCGTGAGGCGGCGGGTTGTTCGCCTGACGACGGGCCGAGTGTGAGAAGGGACGGCCGCGCGTGGCCGGCCTGTCCGCACGGGCGCTACCGGCACCCAGGCCGCCGAGGTGGTGCGAGGCGGCCGGATCGAGGAAACGCCGGCCTCCCTTTCCAGCGGAACGGCGGGGAGGCCGGCGGTGTGGTGTTCATGGTCCTCCCAGTTGGAACCAGACCACGCGGCCGGTGGTGATCTCGTTCCAGCCCCAGGCCGTGGCCAGTTTCTGGACCAGCCACAGGCCCCGTCCCCCGCCGCTGTCGAAGTCGACCTCGGTACGGAGCCAGGGGGTGTGCCTGGCCGAACCGGCGTCGATCACGTCGCAGTGGAGCGTTCCATTGTGGCGGGCGACGGCCACGATGACCCGTCCGCCGGGGACGCGTCCGGAGTCGGAGTGGCACACGGCGTTGGTGACGAGTTCGCTGACCAGCAGGAGCGCGTCGTCGGTCTGGGCGTGCGCCGAGCCCTCCAGCAACTCACGGACGTAGCGCCGCGCCTTGGGCACGGAGGTGACCTCCGCGGGCAACTCGACCTGGCCCAGCGTTTCCAGCTCCTTCACCATGCCACCCCCCAGTGACTCGCGGAGACGACCTCCGCGAGTACTCCGACCTGCCCAGCCGTTCCCGGCTCACTCATCGCGCCGCCTCCGGCAGCCGTCCGGCCGCCTCTCGCATGGGAGAAGACCTGCGGATATCCGTCGGGGGATCCGCCGGTGCTCGCCCGAGGCTCCAGGGTCGGGCCCATAAGGCGGTGACCCTCAGCCTCACCGGCGGCGGGCACGCCGCCCACGAGCACGGGCGGTTCGCGCAGTACGCGGGCCCGATGTACGTCTCGGCCCGGCACAGGTGCATCGACGTCACGGGAGTGATCGGCAACGCCGTGCGCACGGTGCGCGGAGTCCACTGCGGCCAGGAGATCTCGGCCGAGGGCTTCTCGTCCGGAGGCGGCGGGTGACCGGCTTCTGGAGGTACGGGCGGCTGATTCGGCGGTGAGCGGGTACCGAGACGGTCGACCACGGCAACGGACAGCAGAGAAGTGGGGTTGTCGAGACCCCACTCCTCTTCTCCTCTGTCCGTTGTCGTGGCTAGTGACCGCATCGACTGCAGGTGTTTCCGCCGCAGTGATCCGGTGCCTGGGCAGAGGTGAGATCGACTACAGGTTCGAACACAAATGTCTGGTCGACGGTGGTCTCGGTCAGGGTCTCTGTGCTCATGGGTTTCCTTTCGCAGTGTGACCCGCCGTGGGCGGGCCACAGCTCGACGACCCGTTGCCGGGCCGCTTTCCGCGCCGTTCGGGTGACCTCTGCGAGGTCGGCGCGGAGCCTGATGGGGAGCCGAGTCAGTAACGGCCGGGGGCGAGGCGTACCACTCCGGCCGCCGCGAACCGGGTGAGCATGCCGGTGACCTGTTCGGCGTCGGCGCCGACCTCTGCGATCATCTCCGCGATCACCTCCGCGACGCTCCGGGTGCCGTCGCAGCGGCCCAGCAGGGCGGCGGTGGCGTCGTTGATCCGGTAGACCCGGAGCGCCGGCTCACCCCACTGGCGTCGCAGCAGGATCGACGTGCGCCGGGCGGGCAGTCGCGAGGGCGGCGGCTCGGCGGTGACGTCGTGGTCGAAGAACGCGACCCGGACGGCGGGGGAGACGCTGGGCGTCCCACGTAGCGGTCCGTCCGGAGCGAGGATCGGTTCCCCGGCCGCCTGGGCGGCCCGCCGGTCACCGGCGAGTTGTCCGCACAGCAGTTCGTAGCGGGCGAAGTCGACCAGTGGCGCCGGCACCCGGCCGTCGATCCACGTCACCAGTTGCCCGGCCTCCCCGGAATCCGTGACCCCCTCGCCCGGTCGCGGCCGGCGGACGGTGGCGGCGGCGAATCCGTTCAGCAGTTCCGGGTGGTGGGCCTTCAGCTCGGCGACGGTGGCGGGCAGACAGGTCGTCACCTTCTGCACCAGCTTGCCGCGGACGCTCTCGCCGGTGACCCGGAGTCCCGCGGGGGAGGCGCCGGTCAGCATGGCCAGCTCGGCGTCGCTCAGCCCGTAACGGCGCCGCAGCCGGGCGGGGTGCTCACGCAGCGTCGCCAGCTCGGACTCGCGGGTCAGCACCGCCGCCAGGGCCTCCAGCAGGCCCATCAGACGCCCCCCGCCAGCAGGGTCCGGGCCCGGTCGATCTCCGCCAGCAGCTCGTACGGATCGTCGGGGAAGTTGCGGTCCCGTTCCACCAGGGTGGCCCGAACGGTGGTGCGGCCCACCAGTTCGGCCAGCAGTTCCCACACCCGGGGCGGTACCGGTTCACCATGGGTGTCGAGGGACGGCTCGCCGTCGTCGGTGTCCGCACCGCCCGCCAGGTGCACCTGCGCCACCCGCTCCACCGGGATGGTGCCGAGGAACTCCAGCGGATCGAAATCGTGATTGCGGGCGTTGATGTCGAGATTGGTCAGGTCCAGTAGCAGATGACACTCGCAGTTCTCCATCACCTCGGCGATGAACTGCGCCTCGCTGAGCGGGCCGGCCAGATCCACGTAGTAGGTGATGTTCTCCAGCAGGAACGGCGCCCCCACCGCGTCCTGCACCCGCTGCGCCCGGTGCCCCAGCCGGCGTGCCGTCTCCCGGGTACGGGGCAGCGGCACGAGCACCCCGAGCGCCACCTGATCGGTCCGGGTGAAACAGAGATGGTCGCTGAACCAGGGCGCGTCGATCTCGGCGACCAGAGCCGCCAGCGCCTCAAGGTAGGCCCCGTCCACCTCGCGGTCCGATCCGATGGACATCTCCACTCCGTGCGGCACGATCGGGAAGCGGGTGGCCAGCGCGCGCAACCGTTCCCGCCTGTCGGCCGGGGCGAACAGGAAGTGCTCAGTGATCACTTCCAACCAGTCGATCCGGTCGGCGTGCTGGTCGATCATCTCTGCGAGCTCGGCCCGGTAACCCAGGCCTGAGCCCAACTCGCGCGGTTCGAACACCGTGCACCCCCAAGATCCGGCGTGTGTCGCCATCCAGGGATCCCGCGTTGCCGGCTAATCGTCGGCTACTCCCGAATGATTCCCGGGCCGGTTCCCGCCACACTCCTATGACGGGCAAATGCTGATTTATGATGAAAAAAGCTGATATGTGGATAAATGTGAAAAGCGTTGATGATGAATTGCCGGTGGCGGTGAAGATCCAACCTTTTGAAGATCTTGGGTATGCGGGTCGGAGGGCCTTTCCCCCGGCTTCCGAGGCTCCTTCGCCGAGACCCTCGCCGGAGCCGTCTCATCGCTGAGGCCATGGTGAGCCGCCGGTGCCGGTGCTCCCGCGCCTGGCGGTCAGGACGGCTGGACTTCGTCGAAGAGGGCGAGGGCTTCGGTGGGGTCCGGGCTCACGAGGCGTTCCAGACCGGCCGCCGTGATCTTCGCCCACCTGCCGGCCCGTGCCCACATCTGTTCCTCGAAGGCGCGGACGGCCTCGTCCAGATCGCCAGGGCCGGGGGCGGCGGCGACGGACTCGGCGAGTTCGGCGCCTTCCAGCATCGCGAGGTTCGCGCCCACTCCCAATGGGGGCATCAGGTGGGCGGCGTCGCCCAGTAGCGTCACCCCGGGGACGTGGGCCCAGGTGTGGGACACGGGCAGGACGTGGAGAGGGCGGCGGACGAAGGCGGTGCCGTGGCGGAGGAGGTCGAGGACGGGAGCGGCCCAGCCGTCGAACAGAGCCAGCAGACTTGATCGCACGGCCTCGACGTCGGCCGCGTCCAGGCCTGCGTCCAGGCCCGCGCGCCGGTTCGGGCCCGTATGCCGGTCCAGCGGCGCGCGGAACCGGGCGTACACCTTGACGTGGCCGCCGCTGTTGCGCTGGGCGACGAGGGCGCGGTTCACGCCGTACACGGCCACGGAACCGTCGCCGATCAGCCGGGCGAGGTCGGGGTGGCGGGTGTCGACGTCGTCCAGGGAGGTCTCGACCAAGGTGACGCCGGTGTGGTGCGGCGTCGCGGACGAGACCGCCGGGCGGACCCGGGACCAGGCGCCGTCCGCGCCGACCACGAGGTCGAACGTCTCCTGTCGCCCGTCCGTGAAACGGACCAGCACGCCATCCCGGGTCCCCGGCCGCACCTCCGTCACATCCCGCCCCCACTGAACGTCCAGGGGGCCGAGCAGCAGGTCGCGGAGTTGCCCGCGGTCGATCTCGGGATTGGCCCGGTCGCCCGGACGGGGCCGCCAGTCGCGCAGGACGGTCCCGTCCGTGTCCAGGATGCGCATGGCCTGCCCCTCGGGACGGGACAGCGCCTGAAACTCCGCCAGCAGCCCCGCCTTGCCCAGCGCGAGCTGGCCCAGTCCTTCGTGCAGGTCCAGCGTGCCGCCCGGGGGACGGGCGTCCGGGGCGGGATCGCGTTCGAGGACGGTGACGGGGTGACCGTGGCGGTGCAGGACGCGGGCGAAGGTAAGGCCGGCGGGGCCGCCTCCGATCACGGCGATACGATGTCTCATGTAAATACACTGTATTTTTCTGAGACACTGTATCGCAACAGTACGATGTATCCATGACTGTGTGGGATCGGCCGGAGCCGCCGACTCGCCCCGCGCCGCTCGACCGGGAGCGAATCGTCGCCGCCGCCATCGCGCTGGCCGACGAGGGCGGGCTGGAAGCGGTGTCGTTGCGCAAGGTCGCCGCCCGGCTGGACGTCGGCCCGATGCGGCTGTACGGGTACATCTCCACCAAGGAGGAGCTGTTCGACCTCATGGTGGACGAGGTCCACGCCGAGATCCTCCCCGAGGAGCCGCTCGGCGACTGGCGGGAGGTGCTGCGCGTCCGCGCCCATCGCACCAGGCAGGCCACCCTCCGCCACGAATGGCTGGCCGACCTGCTCGGCGGCCGTCCGACCCTGGGGCCGAACGCCCTCGCCGTGACCGAGGCCACGCTGGCCGCCCTCGACGGCCTCGCCGACCTCGACACCGTCATGCGCGCCGTGGAGACCGTCGGCGCCTACTTCACCGGCGCGATCAGGCGCGAGATCGCGAACCTGAGGGCCGAACGCGCCACGGGCCTGTCCAAGCGCGACTGGCAGCGCGCCTCCGGCCCGCATGTGATGAGGATGCTGGCCACGGGCCGCTTCCCGGCGCTGGCCAAGGCGGTGCACGACGGCACGGAGGTGGACGCCGAGGCGTCCTTCGCGACCGGCCTGGACTGGGTCCTCGACGCCGTGGCCGCCAAACTCGCCCGGCCGCCGGCGTGACGCTCAGCGGGTGTCCTCCCGAGCGCTCGCGTACCGCCACCTTCGACCTGTGCGGCGCGGCGTCACCGCTCCTTGGCGGGGGCCGGGAGCAGGGCGTGGACGAGCTGGTCGGTGACCCAGTTCTCCCACTGCTTCGTGGTCCACGCGCATTCGCGGGTCAGGACGAGGAACAGGTCCGGCGAGAGCAGGGCGACGGCGAGGTCGGTGGCCCGGCGCCGGGTCAGGCCGGGTCTCAGGGGGCCCAGCCCGGCGAGGACGGCGACGAACGCGCCGTGGGCGGTGCGCCGTTCCTCGCCGTTCCGGGCCCGCTGGGCGGCCATGTCGGCATCGCTCGCCGCGGCGTCGCGCACCACCGCCAGGACGGGGGCGACCCGGTCGAGGATGGCGCCGGACTCGTGCACCCAGCGCCGGACGGCCGTCGCCGGGTCCGGTGCGGCCTTCAGCGCGACGAACCAGGGCCGTTCGAGCAGCGGGACGGGCTCGTCGTCGCCCACGGAGGCGACGTCGACGACGTGCTTGAGGAGCCGGCCCTTGTTGCCGTAGTGGAAGTAGACGGTCGGGGCCGACACCCCGGCGGCGTCCGCGATCTCCTGGAAGGTCGTCCCGGTGTAACCGTGGGTGACGAACAGCCCGTGTGCGGCTTCGACGATGCGGAGCCTGGTCTGCGCGGACCTTCGGTTCCGGCCGTTGACCTCTGACACCAAACTATAGTAACACTTTAAAGTGTGACTTTAATAACTTCATATCCGTGCCGGCGTCCCCGCCGGCCGGGAAGGGGTGACCGATGACGGCCCTGGGCGGATTCCACCACGTCAAACTGCCGGTCTCTGACGTGCGCAAGAGCGTCGAGTGGTACGGGCGGGTGCTCGGCCTCGAAGTGGCGATCGAGTTCGTCGAGGCGGGAGTGCTGCGCGGCGTGGCGCTGCGGGACCGGGACGGCACCCTCATGCTGGCGCTGCGCGAGGAGCCCCGGCTGGCCCGAGAACTGCGGGGCTTCGATCCCGTCGCGCTCGGCGTGCCGACCTACGACGCGCTGGTGGAGTGGTCGGATCACCTCGACGCCGCCGGCACGGCCCACTCCGGGATCGCCGAGGCCAGCATCGGATGGCTGATCAGCGGGGTGACCGACCCCGACGGCATCGAGATCCGCCTCTACACCCTGCAGAAACGCGGATGAACCCGCCGTCGACCACCGGCGGCCAGGACGACGCGGGTCCGCCGGCGGGTGCTCGGCGCCTCGGTGCTCAGCCGGCCGGAGGGCGCGCGTCCTCTCCGGGCGCCGGGGCGGGACGCATCACCACGGTGAGCAGGACGGCGGAGTCGTCGAGCGCGGTCAGGCTGTGTCGCTCCGCCGGGACGGCGACCTGGTCACCTGCCGCCCCCTCCCAGCTGTCCTGGCGGGTCGACAGGCGTACGCGTCCGTGCAGCACCTGCAGGGTGGCCTCGCCGGGGCTCTCGTGCTCGTCGAGGCCCCGTCCGGCGGCGAGCGCGAGCAGCGTCTGACGCAGGGAGTTCCGGCGTCCGCCGTGGACGGTGTGGGCGCTGCGCCCACTCGCGGCTTTTCGCGCCGCGGCCAGGTGCTCGTTCGTCAGGGTGGTCAGAGAGGTCGTCAGCATGGTGGTTCCCTTCCGTCCCGGCCGGTTCACGCCGTCAGCAGCAGGATGCCGGTGACGAGCAGGGCGGCGACCTTGGCGGTCTCAAGGACGACGTAAACATGGTGGCTTTTTGAGCGTGGGGCGTCCTCACCGGCGAGGACACGGTCGGTGCGCCGGGTCAGCCGTGGCCGGACCAGACCGAGCTGCACCGCCAGGACCGCGACGGTGACGACGGCGGCGACCACCGTCCCGGTCGGCGGGCCGGCAATGAAGATCATGACGATGAGCGCCACGGCGAGGACGGCCTCGACGGCGTTGAGGGCACGGAAGACCAGCCGGCCGATCCCGAGCCCGAGGCGCAGGTCCACCCCGGGCGCGCGGAACTTCAGTGGTGCCTCCAGGAACGAGATGGCCAGCACCATCCCGAGCCAGACGAACGTCACGCCGGTGGCGACGGCCGATGCCGGGGTCATCCGTGGTTCCTTTCTCCATCGCGGGCGTCGCCGGTCACCGGGTGCCGCCCGCTGTCGTGAGGTGTGCGAGGCACAGGTCGGGTTCGGCGAACGGGACGAGCCGGTCCACGGTCACCTGGGCGCCGAGCGCCGCCATCGCCCCCCGCATCAGCCCGAGGTGCAGCGGGCAGATCACCGCGGCCTGGGTCTCGACCAGTTCGACGAACGGGCAGTGCCGCAACCCGATCTGCCGGGGATCGCCCGCCGGCCGTTCCTCCGGCGCGAACCCGAGGTCGTCGAGCAGCCGTACCAGCTCGCGCACCGCCTCCTCGCGGGAAGGAGCGGCGGGCCGGTCGACCAGGAAACCGCCCCAGGCGCGCCCGGCCTCGGTGGCCCTGGCGGCGGGGTCCGGGTCCGCGGCCAGGTTGCCGGCCAGGATCTCGGCGAGCAGGCGGTAGTTGCGCGGCCCGCCGAGATCCATCCCGGGCCGCGCCCGGAACACCAGTGGCGGCCGGCCGGGGCCGGTGGGCGCGGCGTGGACCCGCTCGACCTGGCCCGTTTCCGCCAGGGCGTCGAGATGGAACCGCACCGTGTTGGGATGAACGTCGAGTCGCGCGGCGATGTCGCCGATGCCGAGCGGCGAGGTGGATTCGCGGAGCATCGTCAGGATGAGCCCTCGACGGCCGGTCGCCGGTGCCACGGGGCGTTCGGCGGTCCACGCCGGCCTCTCGGGACGCCGGACGCCCCGCGCGGGCGCCCCTTCGGGTGTCGCGCCGCCCGAGCCGTCGGTGTCATCGGTCCCGCGAGGTTTCCTTCGCCCGGTCATGTCCGGCTCACGCCCCCTGCGGCGGCAGCGCCGTGACCATCGCGGTGTCGACGCCCAGCGCGCCGATCCTGGCCGCACCGCCGGGCGACCCCAGGGGAGCGTCCCTGCCGGGCAGCGGCTCGGTGAAGAACCGCTCGTTGTCGGCCAGGTAGACGCCCAGCGGGGCGGGGAGATCGTCCTCGTAGTAGATCGCCTCGACCGGGCAGACCGGCTCGCACGCACCGCAGTCGATGCACTCGTCCGGGTTGATGTAGAGGCTCCGGCCGCCCTCGTAGATGCAGTCGACCGGACACTCCTCCACGCAGGCCAGATCCTTCTCGTCCACGCAGGGGAGCCCTATCACGTAGGTCATGCCCCGAGTTTACACAAAAGAAAATTGTATAAATAGACCCGACGGGAGGAACGCGATGCCCGACCGCACGGCAAAGGCCCGGCGCGGGCGTTAACGCCGCTGTTACCGGTGGTCGGATACGACTTCGATCATGCGAATACTGGTGGTGGAGGACGAGCGGGATCTGGCCGACCTGGTGGCGATGGGGCTGCGGCGGCACGCGATGGCGGTCGACGTGGCCTACGACGGCGAGGCCGCGGCGGAACGGCTGGCCGTCAATGACTACGACGTGCTGGTGCTGGATCGGGACCTGCCCGGGATATCCGGCGACGTGATCTGCCGGGACCTGGTGCGGGCCGGGGCGCGTACCCGCGTCCTGATGCTGACCGCGGCCGCGTCGGTGCCCGAACGGGTCGCCGGGCTGGGGCTGGGGGCAGACGACTACCTGCCCAAACCCTTCGACTACGCCGAGCTGGTGGCGCGGGTGCGGGCCCTGGGCCGGCGTAACCAGCCGCCGCTGCCACCGGTGCTGGAACGGCACGGGATCGTGCTGGACCCCCAGCGGATGCAGGTCTCCCGCGACGGCCGCTTCCTGAGGCTGTCGCTGAAGGAGTACGCGGTGCTGGAGGTGCTGATGCGGGCGAACGGGACCGTGGTGAGCGCCGAGACGCTGCTGGAGTCGGCGTGGGACGAGCACGTCGACCCGTTCACCACCGTGGTGCGCGTCGTCATCAGCCGGTTGCGCGCCAAGCTCGGCGACCCGCCGTGCGTCAGGACCGTGCCGGGCGCCGGGTACCTGCTGTGATCCGGGATACGACGAGGAGACCCGCGGCGCACCCGGCACGCGGTCGGGGAACGTGCGGCGCCGGAGGTCCGCGGTGACCCGGCACGCGGCCTGGAACCCTTCCGGCACGGTACGGACGCGCCTCACCCTGCTGTACACCGGCCTGTTCCTGGTCACCTCGACGATCCTGCTCACCGTGGTGAACCTGCTGCTCACGAGCGCGCTGGAGAGCCGGGTCAGCTCCATCACGGAGGACTTCCCGCCCTTTGGCGAACTCCCCCCGAGAGCAGGGCCCGCGCCGAGGGCACCCGGGGCGCCTGACCGGCTGGTGCGGCCCGAGGTCGTGGACGCCATGAGCGGTCTGCCCGGCGCCGTGCTGCGCTACCAGTGGACGGTCAGCGCGATCGTGATCGCCCTGCTCACCGTCGTCTCGGTGGTCGCGGGCTGGTGGCTGGCCGGACGGGTGCTGAGCCCGCTGCGGCACATCACCGCCACCGCGCACCGGCTCTCCCTGTCCAACCTGCACGAGCGGATCGCGCTGGCCGGTCCCCGCGACGAGCTCACGGACCTCGCCGACACCTTCGACGCGATGCTGGAACGGCTGGAACGGTCGGTGGACAGCCAGCGCCGTTTCATCGCCAACGCCGCCCACGAACTGCGGACCCCGCTCTCCGTCCAGCGGGCCGCGATCCAGATCGGGCTGGACGACCCGCTGCCGGACCGCCTGATCCCGGTGCGGGAGAAACTGCTGACCGCCAACCGGCGGACCGAGCGGCTGATCGACTCGCTGCTCCTGCTCGCCCAGGCGGAACACGGTCCAGCCGGCATGGAGCCGGTGGCCCTGGACTCGCTGGTCCACCAGACGGTCGAGGAGACGGCCGCCGACGGTGTCGTCATGGGTGTCGTCGTCACCGCGGACACCCGGCCGGTCGTCGTCGCGGGCGACCCGGTGCTGCTCGGCAGGCTGCTGACCAACCTGCTGCAGAACGCGGTCCGCTACAACCGTCCCGGCGGGACCGTGCACGCCGGCCTCACCGCGACGGGCGTACTGACCGTCCGCAACACCGGCCCGGAGGTACCCGCCGAACGGATCGCCGAGCTGTTCCAGCCGTTCCGCAGGCTGCACTCCCGGACCAGGACCGCCGACGGCGCCGGTCTCGGCCTGTCCATCGTGCTCTCGATAGCCCGAGCCCACCGTGCCGACCTCACCGCCCGCCCCAACCCGGGGGGCGGCCTCGAGCTGACCGTACGGTTCCCCGTCCGCACCGGTGCGGAGCCCGGCGACCGCCGGGCTCCGTGATCGGTGCGGGCCTACTTCAGCAGGGTCAGGGCCTTCGCGACGCCCGGGTCGCGTCCGGCGGACAGGTCCGCGGAGGTCATCGGGGCCTGGTGGTCGGGGACGACACCGATGGTGTTGACGACCTCCCGGTTCGCCCCGATCTCATGGAGCTTGGGCAGGATGAGGACGCTGCCGTCGTCGAGCAGGTAGCCGGCTCCGGGACCCGACACCGCGCCGGCGGTACGGGTGCCGACCAGGGTGCCGAGCCGGAGATCCTTGACCGTACTGGTGAAGGAGTCGCACGCCGAGGCGCAGCCGCGGTCGGTGAGCGCGACCAGGGGCAGGCCCAGCAGCGGCACGGTGTCGTCGCTCCGGTTGGCGGTGCAGTGGTCGCGCACGTCGCACCAGTGGCTGGTGGTCTTCCCGTGCGTCCAGGCGCCGAGCAGCCTGGCGACCTCCTGCGGGCTGCCGCCGCCGTTGCCGCGCAGGTCCAGCACGACCCCGCGCAGGGTCGCCTTCTCCCGCAGGGAGGCGATGGCCGCAAGGACCTTGTCCGCCGCGCCGGGGAAGAAGGCCGGCAGCTTGACGTAGGCGACGGAGCCGGACAGCAGCCTGGAGGAGACCTTCGGCTCCGATCCGGAGACGGGCGCGGGCGTCACCGAGGCGGTGACGGTGCCGCCGGTGGAGGGGCGGCGCAGGGTGAGCCGGATCGCCTTCCCCGCCGGGGGCCCGGCCAATCCGTCAAGAACCCCCTGGGAGAGCACCCCGTTGACGACGAGCGGCACCCCGTCGACCGAGACGAGCTCGTCGCCCGGCCGGATCCCCGCCTTGGCGGCCGGCCCTTCCGGAAGGACGTCGGTGATGAAGAACGGCGGGGTGGCCGCCGGATCGGCCACTCCCGGAGGACGGAGGCCGGAGAGGCGGGCGCCGAGCGACATCCCATCGGGAGTCGGACGATTCCAGTTCGCGTGGTTGTCGTCGAGGCTCTTCACCATGCCCCGCATCGTCGCCTCCGCGACCGCCTGCCGTACCTCGGGAGCGGCGGGCAACGTGTCGGCGACCTTCTGGTAGACGGAGCGGAACGCGGCCCAGTCGGCGTCCCTGCGGCCGGTGAGTGCCGGCAGGGTGGCGTTCGGCCGGTCCAGCCCGCGGCGCTGCAGTTCCTGGGTGAGCGCGGCGAACGCGGGCACCAGCAGCGTGCGGGAGTCCAGGACCGGGCCGCTGTAGTAGTTGGCGAAGACGCAGCGGTACGCCTGCTCGATGGTGGTGACGGTGGTCGGCTTCAGTGCCGGAGGTCCGGACGGGCCGGACGGGGGGGTGCACGCCGGCGGCCGGTCGCCGGCCGCGCGGTCGGCGCTCGCGCCGGCGGTCCCGGAACCGATGAGAGCGGCCAGCGCGACCGCGACGACGAACGATTTTCTGTTCCTCATGCCACCGAGCATCGCGATCATGCTGTTGCCGGGGGGTGAACGCGAACGTTAACACCGCTGTAGCGATCCACCTGGTAGGGAGAACGGCGCTCCCGGCCGGCGGCCGGATCCGACGTGCGTTCCGCGAGCTCGCCGTCCGGAGCGGGGCGGCTGTGCCCGGTTCCCGTGGAGGGGCGGGAAACGCGCCGGACGGCGACTGTCGATCATGGCCTGGTGTGGACCGCGGCCGCCGCATGACGGCTCAGCCGCGCGGTGGCCACCGGAGAACTACCTTGAAATCATGATGAACTCCTCGGTCAACGACATACGGTGGCGTCGGTACTGGGACAGACAGGCCGACGCGTACGACCGGCGGATGGCGCTCGTCGAGCGCCGGTTCTTCGCCGGCAGCCGTCCGTGGTTGTGCGGGCAGGCGTCCGGCGACACCCTGGAGGTGGCGGTCGGCACCGGCATGAACCTCGCCCACTACCCGGAGGGCGTCCGGCTGACCGGGGTGGAGTGGAGCGCCGCCATGCTCGCGGTGGCCCGGCGCCGGGCCGAGACTCTCGGCCGGGCGGCCGACCTGCGGCAGGGCGACGCGCGCGCACTGACCTTTCCCGACGAGAGCTTCGACACGGTCGTCTGCACGTTCTCACTCTGCGGCATCTCCGACGAGCGGGCGGCGCTGGAGGAGATGGCCCGGGTGCTCAGACCGGGCGGCCTGCTGCTCCTGGCCGACCATGTGGCCTCGTCGTCCTGGCCGTTGCGAATGGGGCAGCGGCTGGTCGACCTCTTCAGCGTGCCGACGGCCGGCGAGCACTACTGCCGCCGGCCTCTGATCGGGGTGCGCGAGATGGGATTCGCGGTGGAGCGGCACGAGCGTTTCAAACTCGACGTCATCGAGCGGATCGCGGCCAGGAAGCCGGCCGCCGGGTAGCGGCCTCCGCCCGGCCGCGCCGGCTCAGCCGAGGGCGTGGCCGACGGTGGCGTCGATGTGGCCGGGAACCGGGTCGTGCCGGTCGCCGACCGACGAGGTGCCGGTCGGTTCGAACATCAGGATCGAGGCGCCCCTGGCCGACGACGGCCGGTGCTCGACACCGCGAGGTACGACGAACACCGCGCCCTGTGGCAGCGTGACGACGCGTTCGCCGGTGTCGGCATCGCGCAGGGCGATGGACAACTCGCCGTCGAGCACCATGAAGAACTCGTCGGTGTTCTCGTGGACGTGCCAGATGTGCTCGCCGGACACCTTCGCGATCCGGACCTCGTAGTCGTTCACCCGGGTGACGATCCGCGGGCTCCACAGCCTGTCGAAGCCGGCCAGCGCGGTTCGCAGGAGGATTGGTTCACCGTTCATGGGGCCATCGTGGCGGGTGGCGTCCGGGCGGTGCGAGTGCTAGGAATCGCACATGTCGCATGGATCCTCGCAGGGGCACCGGGTGACCGTGATCGTCGACAACGGCTCGAACCCGTTCGAGCTGGGCGTGGCGACCGAGCTGTTCGGGCTGCGCCGCCCCGAGATCGACGTGCCGTGGTACGACTTCACGCTCAGCGCCGCGCTGCCCGCCGTCCGCATGCACGCCGGAATGTTCACCCTGTCGGACGTGGCCGGGCTTGACGCGGTCGACGCGGCCGACACCGTGATCGTGCCCAACCGGCCGGATCCGCTGGTGGAGCCGGCCCCGGAGGTGCTGGAGGCCATCCGGCGTGCCGCCGGGCGGGGCGCCCGGCTGGTGAGCTTCTGCACCGGTACGTTCACCCTGGCCGCGGCGGGCGTCCTCGACGGTCGCAGGGCCACCACGCACTGGCGCTGGGCGAAGGCGTTCACCGCCCGCCACCCCGAGGTCCGGCTCCAGCCCGACGTGCTGTTCGTCGACGACGGCGACGTGCTGACCGCGGCGGGCAGCGCGGCGGCGCTGGACCTCGGCCTGCACCTGATTCGCCGCGACCACGGCGCGGAGGTGGCCAACACGGTGAGCCGCCGCCTGGTGTTCGCGGCGCACCGGGACGGCGGTCAGCAGCAGTTCGTCGAACGGCCGGTTCCCGCCGTGCCCGACGCCTCCCTCGGCTCCGTGCTCGCCTGGGCGCAGGAGCGGCTGGACCGGCCGCTGACCGTCGCGGACCTGGCGGCCCGAGCGGCGGTCAGCCCCGCCACCCTGCACCGGCGGTTCACCGCCCAGCTCGGCGTCACCCCCCTGGCCTGGCTCACGGCCGAACGGGTGGCGCTGGCCTGCCGGCTGATCGAGCGAGGCGAGCTCCGGTTCGACATGGTGGCCCGGCTCAGCGGGCTCGGAACCGCGTCGAACCTGCGGGCCCGGATGCGGAGGCAGACCGGGCTCAGCCCGCTGGCCTACCGGCGGCGGTTCGGGACGGGCGCCGAGCCGGCCCCGGCGGGCTGAGCCCCCGGTCAGTTGGTACGGGTGTTGGGAAGATGATCGCCCAGGTAGCCGATCCAGATCCTGCCGGTGCTGCCGGCGGAGTCGTCGTGGAAGTACATCCGAGGGGCCGGGTACCCGACGGGCCGGAGCTTGATGTGCGACTCCATCAGAATCCGCCCGCTCGGATGCACCTCGGGCGGGACGGCGAACCTGCGGGGGGCGCTGAACTTGGCACGGGTGACCACGCTCTTCGACTCGCGCATGGAGAGCATTCCGGTGGGGATGGTGCGGCGGCCGGGGGAGTCACCGGCGCACCAGTCGTAGAAGCCGCCCGCGAACCTCCCGCCGGACCGTGCCCCCGCGAAGTCGTCCAGGGCGCGCAGCGCGTCCCAGGCCTTCGCCGCCCAGGTACGGCACTGGATGTGATGCTCCAGGTCCAGCCGGGCGGCGGCGCCGTAGGTATCGCCGACCCCGATGTGCCGCAGGCTCTCGCGGGCCTCGGCCAGCACCTCGACCAGGCCGCCGGGCTCGAACACCGGATCGTCCTCGGTCACCCCGTACACCGGCCGGCCCGCCTCGGCGAGCCTGCGCTCCAGCCGGCGGACCCGCTCGGCGAGCTTCCTGGCGCTCGTGACGGCCTCGGCGTACTCCTCGCTGAGCAGCCGGTGCTCGTCGCGGAGGTTCCTCTCCGCCTCGGTGGCAGGCCCGTCGCCGCGCCGTTCCGCGACGATGTCACGCAGGCCGGAAAGGTGCCCGCCGAGCACGCGGATCTCGCGGAGCACCTGGCCGGAGTCGCCCGGGACCTGCGACGACGTGGCGAGCCCGAGCGCCGCCTCCAACTCCCCGCGCAGTTCTTTGACCACCATGTCCGCGACACTCCGAGCGGTCTCCGCGGTGGTCTCGGCGGTGGTCTCGGCGGTGGCCTGCACGGCGGACTTCGCGGGGGTGACGGCTTCGGCCTTCGGCGCGGTGGGGCGCCTGGTCATGGCCATCATCCGCCGCCGCATCTCCTCACGGGCGAAATCGACCTTCGAGGGCCGGGGCGCGGCGGCGTCGGCGATCTCGCCAGGTTCGGCCCGTCCGGCGAGTACGCGGTGCACCACGTCGAGCGTCCGCCGCACGTCGTCGGGGAGCTTACGGTGTGCGGTCTCACCGATCGCCCCGTCGACGATCCGGTCGAGGGCGGCGGCGCCTCGGCCGCGGATCGCGGCGTCGCCCATGGGCGGGTGCCGGCGGGGGTACTGCTCCCCGGCGGGATCGAAGGGGGCGAAGTAGGTGCGGACCGCCGCGCCGAACACGCCCAGCTCCGGCCCCATCGCCTCGTTGAACCGGTCCTGGGCGCGCAGGTCGGCCAGCCGTACGACCAGGCCCGCCCCGGCGACGCCGTCGGCCAGGTGATCGGCGCGCTCCCGCGCCACCTCGGGGTCACGGAGGTCTGGGGAGACGACCAGTATCGGTACCCGGCGCCGGGGCTCGGTCATCACGGAGACGAACCGCCGCACGTCGTCCTCGGTGAGGAGCACTGCGGCGCCCTCCACCTGGACGGCGCCGTCGCTGATTCGCGCGGTGTTCAAGTACGCGGGGAGGAAACCCGGCGCCTTCACCATCGCCGGTTCCGGCTGCTGCTCGGCTCCCTGTTTCCCGCGCTGTCTCCCGCGCTGCTTCGCGCCCCGTCTCCCGGTCGGCTCCGGTTCCCGCCTCGCGGCCGGGTCAGATCCTCCGTGCTGCTCCACGGTGACGACCACCCATCCGGTCATGCCCGGCACCGATTCCGCGTAGGTCACCCGGGTCCGCAGGCGTCCCTGCTCGTACGGCTCGTCCAGCGTGTAGCGGCCGCAGTCGCCGCGTCGCTCCATCACCAGCCGGGCCCCGCCGGCCTCGGCCTCGTCCTTCACCACCGCGGCGCTCGGCGGCGGGAACCCCTTCCGTACGACCCAGTCGGAGAAGCCGCGGCGCAGCCGGATCGAGATCGGAGGGGTGGGATCGCGCAGCACCGCCTGATATAACCGCGTCGCATTCGACGTCATGATCACGACACCTTCGTCAACATCGGGGGTACGGCTCGCGTCCGGTGAATGGACGTCGGGCGCGTACGAGGTTGGATGTCAGCGGGGCACGAAGATTCCCGCAGGTGCGCATAATGCGGCATGAACGCTTATTTGGGAGGGGGTTCCGCAATATCGGTGGTTAATAGGGTGGTATCAGGTGCTTTCGCGATAGGGCGAGGGTGACCCGACGTACCCGCACCGCCAGGGCCGGCTCCGAGCGAGCCGGGCGGGGCACGTCCTCGCCGCGGCCCTCGAAGCCGAGGTCGGCGCCGCCCCGGCGAAGGCCCCGCCGGTCGCCGGATCCGATCCCGCGGTGGTGCGGTCTTCCTTTTCCTGGGCGGGGTTGAATATGGCGGCGAGTATGACCGGAAAATGGGATGCGTGCGGATTTGATCACCCGTAATGTCGTGCATGCACCTCCCGGTGCGCAGGTGACGGTTACTTCTTGGTGAAACGCCCTCGGGCATGCGGGTTCGAGTCCCGCGAACACCGTCGCCGACCTGATCTCGGGAGGGACACAACTTCAGGGTGTCGTGCCCGGTGCGCAGGTAACGGTTACTTCCACTTCTAATGGGGCGGTCGCGGGTTCGAATCCCGCCATCGGTGCGAGCCGGTGTAGCTCAGTGGGCAGAGCACCTACGTACCGTCACCGACTTGATCTCGGGCACGACCTCTGGACGCGGCTCCCTCCCGGTGCGGAAGGAGGTCCCGTCACATGTCCAAGTTCAACAAGCCGTCGACCCGTACCGCGACCTCCAGCCTGGTCGTCTCCGAATCCGCGCCCTCCGGGCGGACCTTCGAGGGCGCGCCGGGGTATGCCCGGGACGCCAGGAGCGAGCTGTTCCTGCTCGCGGTCTCGAACATGGTCGGTGAGGACGGCTTCTACGAGGCCGGGACCGAGCGCGACCAGCGCTTCCGGGACCTGGTCCACCAGGTCGCGGTCCAGGACGTCGACTGGCTGGCCCGGTTCCTGCCCTGGCTGCGCCGCGAGGCCGACATGCGCTCGGCTCCGATCGTCGCCGCGCTGGAGGCCGTCAAGGCACGGCGGGACGCCGGCCTCGAGGGAGGCGGCCGCCGACTGGTCGACAGCGTGCTGCGGCGTCCCGACGAGCCCGGTGAGGCGCTGGCCTACTGGACCTCCCGCTACGGCCGTTCCATCCCGAAGCCGGTCAAGCGCGGCGTGGCCGACGCGGTGGCCCGCCTCTACACCGAGCGTAGTCTGCTCAAGTACGACACCGACGCGCACGGCTGGCGGTTCGGCGACGTCATCGACCTGGTCCATCCCACACCGGACCCCGCGTGCCCCTGGCAGGGTGAGCTGTTCAGGCACGCGCTGAACCGCAGGCACCACCGTGACGAGCGGATCCCCGCAGCCCTCGGCATGCTGACCGCCCGTGCCGAGCTGATGGCCCTGCCGGTCGGCCGGCGGCGTGCCGCGCTCGGCGACCCCGGCCGGCTCAGGGCCGCCGGAATGACCTGGGAGTCGCTGGCGGGCTGGTTGCAGGGCCCGATGGACGCCGCCGCCTGGGAGGCCGTTCTCGACTCGATGGGCTACATGGCGCGGTTGCGCAACCTGCGCAACTTCGACCAGGTGGGTGTCTCCGACGAGTCGGCCGCACGCGTCGCCGCCCAGCTGGCGGATCCCGAGCAGGTCGCCCGCTCGCGCCAGTTCCCCTTCCGGTTCCTGGCCGCCTACCGGGCCGCGCCCTCGCTGCGCTGGGCCTACCCGCTGGAGCGGGCACTGGCGCACTCGCTGGCCGGCGTGCCCGCACTCGACGGCCGCACGCTGGTGCTGGTCGACCGGTCGCCGTCGATGTGGATGCAGAGGTTCAGCGCGCACTCCACGATGCCCTGGGCGGACGCCGCCGCCGTCTTCGGCACGGCGGTCGCGCTCCGCGCCGAGCAGGCCGACCTGGTGGAGTTCGGCATCCGGAACGCACAGGTGAAGTTCCGGCGTGGCGAGTCGCTGCTGAAGATCCTGGACCGGTTCAGCCAGCTCGACGGGACCGACATCCCCTCGGCGGTGCAGCGCCACTTCCGCGGTCACGACCGGATCGTCATCGTCACCGACGAGCAGACCCGCCCCGGCTGGCTGCCCTCCAACGGCGCCTCCTACGGAGGCGGACCGGAGCGGCGGATCGACGACCTGGTCCCGCGGGACGTACCGCTGTACATGTGGAACTTCGGCGGCTACAAGCACGGTGCCACCCCCTCGGGAAAGGAGAACCGGCACACCTTCGGCGGCCTGACCGACGCGGCCTTCCGGATGATCCCCCTCCTGGAGTCCGGCCGCAACGCGGACTGGCCTTTCTGAACGGGGCGCGATGCCGTGATCCGCTGAGGGGCCACCTGGCGATGGGGCGGCTCCGGTCCCTACGATCACGCACTCACCCGTGCCGAGGACCGGGTGGTCGAGAGCGAGCCGTCCTCCTCCTGATCGAGGAGAACCTGTTCGTGGGCACAACCGACTAAGTGCAAGGCCGTCCATCTGGACATTCACTGGCACGGAGGTGCCGCCGGACTCCGGGTCGATTGCGGGTGTCAGCCGGGCTGGCTGCTGTCCTTGTGTTCGCCCCAGCCGTGCCAGCGGTCGATCTCGATCCAGGCGCTGACCCGGCCGCGGTCCCGCTGCGGGTACTTCTTCCCGAGGTACTGCTGGGCCAGCCGGTCGATGTCGGTCAGATCCCTGTCGTCGTGCATCTCGGCGACGTGCCCGATGATGCTGACGTGCGTGTACCAGTTGTTCTCTTCGAGCACGGTGAGGGCGACCCGGGGGTCGTCGCGTAGGTGGCTCAGCCGCTTGCGGCCCTCGTCCATGTTGACCAGGATCCGGCCGTTGTCCCAGAGATACCAGGTGGCGGTGGACACCGGCCGGCCGTCGGGCTGAAGCGTGGTGATGACGGCCGGATTCGGCCTCTTCAGCATGGCGACTGCTTCCTCGGGAAGCGGCGGGTTCGACATGACCTCTCCTCTTCGCGTCGGCGTCTCACGTCCCGGACGGTGACGGTCACGCGACCTTCCGTACGCGGTCCGTCCCGTGGTGGAGCGCCGAGGGAACGCCTGTCGAGGCCGGAATCCCCGGCCCCGCACATCCGGCCGCAGGAATGAGAGTGCCCATCTCAGGCTGAGCCGCAAACCCTCGACCTTGGGACTTTTCCCAGGCCAAGGCCGGTGCGGGGCTCATCAAGGGCAATACCTGTCCTTCGTGACCTCTCCGCTCCCCGAAGGGAGCGGCTTCTCGTCAAGCCGCCGCGGCGTTACGAATGCCTCAGGATATGGACGGTGAGCGGGGCCTCGCTCACCGCGATCGGGCGAGCCGGAACCCCAGGTCGTCGATGCGGAAGGTCGGGTGACTCTTGCGGCGGCACGACGCCCGGCATCCCCGGGGGTGGTCGTACAGACCTCCGCCCCGGAACACCCGGTACGGGCCGTAGACCTCGGGATCGTAGACGTCCCAGCACCACTCCCACACGTTGCCGATCATGTCGTACAGCCCCCACGCGTTCGGTGCCCTGGTCCCGACATCGTGCACCTCGCCGCCGGAGTTCCCGCGGTGCCAGGCGATCTCGTCCAGTTCCCCGTAGCGCACGCCGGAGGTTCCGGCCCGGCACGCGTACTCCCACTCCGCCTCGGTCGGAAGGCGGTAGCCGTCGGCCTCCCGGTCGCGGACCACGTCCTGGCCGTCGGGGTCGTCGCCCATCGAGTAGCAGGGGCCGAGCCCCGTCGCTCGGGAAAGCAGGTTGCAGAACCGGACGGCGTCCATCCAGGAGACCTCGGTCACCGGCGTCCGCGGCCCCGCCGGACTCGCGGGCGCCTCGCCTCGGACGGCGCGGTACAGCTCGCGGGTCACCGGATGCGGCGCCAGTTCGAAGGCCCCGACCTCGACCTTCCAGATCGCCTTCGTGCCCTCGTCCCGCAGGAAGATGTTCCCGGCGGGGATTTCGACCATGTGCTCGGCGACCGCCCGGCGCGGCGTCGACTCGGGGTTCATCGCAGATCCTGCCCCACCCGATCGGTTCGTGTGAACGACATGTGGACACACCTGCCCGGGAACGCTAGCAGGTGGGACCGGGGTGCGATGGCCGTCGTCCTTGGGCCTCACCCGAGGGCGACCGCGTCTCAGCGCAGCAGTGATCGCGCGGTGGGTGCCAGCCGGAGTCGCCGAGGGGCGCCGGTGAGCGTTTCCGACAGTTCCGGGAGCACCCGATCGTGCCAGGTGCGCGAGCGGGCCAGCCGGTCCTGATGATCGGCGAGATGGTCAGGACCGGTGAACCGGGAGAACCACACGAAGACGTTCTCCCCGGTGCGGACCGGCAGGGCGGGGAAGGTGTTCTCGGCGTACTCGGTCCGCAGGCAGGCCAGCGGTCGTGCTCCGGTCTCGGCCATCACCGGTCGTACGGAGCGGTCGAAGAAGTCCACGAAGGCGTCGTCGAACGGCCGGTCGCGGTGGTAGATCGTCGCGGTGACGATCGACGGCGGCGCGGCACCGCCGACCGGAGGCCGCGCCGATGCCGGAAAGTCCGCTCCCGCGCGCAACAGCAGCACGTCATCGGAGTCGATCATCGTCGCGTTGGCCCGGTCCCGGTTCGCCTTCCAGACCGGACCGCCGTAGAAGGAGCGCAGTGCCCCGGCCCGACGTTCCATGCCGGGGAATCCGCGCAGCCAGACGAATCGGTTCGGGGCGTCGAGGTCGCGGAACTGGCCGATGACGGTCATCCCCGCCGCCTCCTGGGACTCGATGAACTCCCTCTCGAAGAGGTCGATCAGCACATCGCGTCCCCCCTCGTGCAGGGTGTACTGCCTGAGCTCGACGATCGGGTATCGGTTGTCCTGCACCGGCGAAGATCCTTCCGTGTCGCTGGAACAAACATTGTTACTACTGAGGGCATGCGCCATCGCGCCTACAGGCAGTCCCGCAGCACATCGGCGATCGAGGCGCGACCGAGTTCGCGGCGCAGGCTCTGGTCGGCCCGCTCGTAGACCACGCCCAGCACGGGCCGGATACCCCGGCCGATCGGGCACTCCAGGTTGGGCTCGGTGTGGTGCATGGCGAAGAGCGGTTCTCGCTCCACGGCGTCGTACACCTGGAGCAGGGTGATGTCCTCGGGCGTGCGGGCCATGCTCCAGCCGGCCCCGGCCCCGTGACGGACCTCCACCAGGCCCGCCCGGCGCAGATCGCCGAGGCTGCGCCGGATGATCACCGCATTCGTATTGACGCTGGCGGCGACCTGCTCCGAGGTCAGCCACTCCTGCCCGCGCCGCTGGGCGAGCGCGATCCAGGTCAGAGCGTGTACGGCGATCGTCAGCCGGCTGTTCGCAGCCATCGTCCTCCTTGTTGTAATAAGTTATGTTACATCCAAACGGCCGACGCCGAACCGGACGCCGGGTGAAGGAGCCGGGCGCGGGCAGGCGCGGCGGTGCCGGCGACCGCGCTCGCAGAGTCCGGGAGGGGGCTCACGGTCCGAGACCGGGGCGGCCCCGCCGGGGGACGAAAATCGGGTGCGGACAGGGGGTGCTTGCGGAAAACATGGGGCCTATGAGTGCGCGTATCGACGATCCTGTCCGGCTCGGTGAGAGCCGGCTCCCCGACGGCCGGCTGCTCGGCTGGGCCGAGTGGGGCACACCGGACGGCATCCCGGTGCTGCTCTGTCCCGGGGCGGCCACCAGCCGGTGGCTCGGTTTCGGCACGGATGCCGTCGACGAGCTCGGAGTGCGTCTCGTCTCCGTGGACCGTCCGGGACTCGGCGCCTCGACCCCCGCACCCGGCCGGACGTTCGCCGGCTTCGCCGAGGACGTCCGCCGTCTCGCCGAGCTGCGCGGGCTGGGATCCCCGGCGGTGGTCGGCAGCTCGCAGGGCGCGCCGTTCGCGCTCGCGTGCGCCGTCGAGGGGATCGCTGCGGCGCTGGCCATCGTGTCCGGCGCGGACGAGGTCGCCGCGCCGGAGTTCGCCGAGGCGCTGCCCGCGGAGCTGCGCGGGCTGGTCGACCGGGCCGTGCACGATCCGGACGGGGCGGAGGAGTTCTTCGCCGGCTTCGGCGCGGACGCGATGTGGGACATGGTCATGGCCGGGAGCCCGGCCTCCGACCTGGCGGTGTACCGGGATCCCGGGTTCGGGGCCGCCTACCGCAGGGCGCTGGACGAGGGGTTCGCCCAGGGAGCGGCCGGTTACGCCCGTGACACCGTCCTGGCCATGGGGCGATGGCCGTTCGACCTGGGGAGGATCACCGTTCCGGTCGACGTCTGGTACGGCGAGCAGGACACCGGCCACTCCCCGGACCGGGGAGCGACGCTCGCCGCCCGGATCCCCGGCGCGGTGCGGCACCTGGTGCCGGAGATCGGCGGCGCGGTGCTCTGGACCCACGCCGAGCCGATCCTCCGCTCCCTTGTCGGGGCCGCGCACCCGCCCGGACGCGGTGGCCGCTGACAGGCCGACAAGGCGTACCCCTCCCGCGCCGACGTCACCTCCGGGCCGGGGGCGGGTCGGCCCGCGGATTCACTCGCCGGTGAAGTTGGGCAGGCGTCCTTCCTGGATCGAGGCGAAGCCTTCGCGGAGGTCCTGGGTGCCGAACATCAGTTGGTAGCCCCGGCGTTCCAGGGCGATGCCGGCCTCGAAGGAGGTGTCCAGGCCGAGGCGTACCACCTCCTTGATCTGCCGTACGGCCAGGCGTGGGCGGGAGGCGATCAGCGCGGCCAGTTCCACGGCCCGGTCGATGGCGTTTCCTGCCACCACCTCGGAGACGTAGCCGAGCCGGTAGGCGTCGGCCGCGCTCAGGGGGGCTCCGGTGAGGAGGGCGTACATCGCGTTCTGCCGTCCGATGGCGCGGGGCAGGCGCTGGGTCGCGCCGCCGCCGGGTACCAGGCCGATGGTGACCTCGGTCTGCGCGAAGCGCGCGTTCTCCGCCGCGATGACGAAGTCACACTGCAGGATGAACTCGTTGCCACCGCCGAACGCGTCTCCGTTCACGGCGGCGATCACCGGCTTGCCGCTGTACCAGAACGCCTGGTGGGTGTAGGCGCGGATCGCGCCCACCACGTCGCGGCCGGCCTGTTCGTTCAGGTCGGCGCCGACGGCGAAGACGGTGTCGCCGCCGGTCAGGACGATCGCGCCGATGTCGTCGTCCTTGTTGAGGGTGTCGACGGCGGCGGCGAGCAGCTCACGTACCTCGGTGTTGAGCGCGTTGCGCACCTCCGGCCGGTTGAGCCGGACGATCGCGACACCGTCGCGGGGCTTTTCGATCTCGACGACTGCCATGGTGGCCTTTCTGATGGCCCGATCACGGGCGGAGGGGTGTCAGTGGTGGGACCCGAAGGTGTCCATGTTCGGGTTGTTCCTAAGCTTTCCGAAGATCTCGGAGCCGTTGTTGATCCAGTGCGGGGACTCGGGCGTGCCGGTCGCGCCGTCGAAATCGGCGACGCCGAGGAAGCAGATCATGAACCAGATCAGTTCCGCCGCGAACATCTCCGGGTGCTCGCGCGGGATCCGCCCGCCGACCCGCCGGGTCCACTCGGTCATGGCCGTGTCCAGGTCGATCCGGAAGCCCAGCGTGGTGTCGGGGATGTCCGTGTCGTGGAAGGTCACCAGGAGCCGGTCCTTGCCCTCCTCCTTCGCGTAGGTCACCCCCTCGAAGGTGAACGCGGGCCAGAAGGGCCGGTCGTGGAGGTACTCGTCCTCGGTCGGCGGGTTCGAGGTACGGCGGTTGGTGCGGTAGCGGTCGCTCAGCAGCGACCACATGTTGTCCCGGATCACCCCGAACAGCGCGGTGTCCTCGGCCCGGCCGCCGTCATGCGCGTGCGTCGTGCCGTCCCCGGCGGGATTGCCGTTCACGTTGCGTACGCTCCCTGGCTCGTCATTCCTTCGGACTGGATACGCGCCTTCATCCGCATCACCGCACGCGGCGCGTTGACCCCGGCCGCGGCGACGACCCGGCCTTCCCGGAAGTAGGTCGCGAACGGGTACCCGGCCGCCCCGGCCGTCTCGACATGGACCTCGTCGTGGCCGCGCGCGTGGCCGACCATCTGGTACTTGAGCCCGTACTGGTCGGACCAGAAGTACGGCACGTCCGCGAACGCCGAAGGTTCCCGGCCCTCCTGCCCGGCCTGCCAGCTCTCCACGGCGTGCCGCGCCTGGGCCGACGCGTTGCTCCAGTGCTCGACCCGCATCCGCCGCCCGAACAGGGGGTGCCTCCAGTTGGCGACGTCCCCGGCCGCGAAGATGTTCGGCCGCGCGGTGCGCAGGGCCTCGTCGCAGCCGAGACCGTCGGAGAGGTCGAGCCCGCCGCCCTTCAGCCAGTCGCAGGCGGTCACCGCGCCGAGCCCGAGGACGACCAGGTCGGCCGTGGTCTCCCCGCCGTCGTCGAAGGTCAGGACGACCGGGCCGTCCGGCCCCGCCGCCGACAGGCCGGTGACGGTCGTCAGCAGCCGGGTCGTGACACCGTGGGCGCGGTGCTGGTCCAGGCAGAACCGCCCCAGCTCGGCGTCGAACACGGGCTCCATCGGCAGCCGCCCCTGCACGACCAGTTCCACCGGCAGTCCGCAGGACCGCAGCGACGCGGCCATCTCACTGCCGACCAGGCCCGCGCCGACGACCACCGTGCGGGGCCGCCCGGCCAGCCGCTCCCTGATCCGCTCGGCGTCGGCGAGGGTTCGCAGGCAGTGGACCCCCGGCAGCCCCGCGAACCCCTGCGGTACGCGGGCGCGCATCCCGGTGCAGACGAACAGGGCGTCGAAGGGGATCCATTCGCCGTCGGACGGCTCCTCTCCCGCCTCCGTCTCACGGGTGACCAGCACCCGGTCCGCGTCCGGGTCGAGCCGCGCGCACACCGCGCGGTCCGCGATCCGCAGCCGCAGGCCGTACTCCTTGGGGGCCGGCAGGCGGATCTCGTCGAGGGTGACCTTGCCCTGGATGAGTTCCTTGGACAGGGCGGGCCTGGAGTACGGGGCCGTACCTTCGGGGCCCCGTACCCAGACGACTTCGCCGGTGAAGCCGCGCCGGTCGAGTTCGGTGACCACGGTGTGGCCGGCGAGCGAGCCGCCGGCCACCACGATGGTCTTCGAGGTGTTGCCCACCACGGTCGCTCATTCCTCCAGGGTCAGGGCGAGGACCGGGCAGGAGGTGATCGACTGCCGGACCCGGGCGTGGACGGCCGGGTCGTCGGGGATCTCGTCCGCGATGTGCAAGGTCAGGTCGTCGTCGATGTCGAAGACCTCGGGGGCGATGCCCATGCACACGCCGTTGCCGTCGCACAGGTTGCGGTCAACAGTGAGTTTCATATCGTGTCCTCGTACAGGCGTTCAGGAGGCGGCCGAGGGGTTGAGGGCGCTGTCGGCCAGGTCCACGTAGTCCTGGTAGCGCTTCAGCAGCCACTGGTTGAACTGGAGGAGCGACTCCTCCTGGTAGGAGTAGCGGCCGGGGCGGCGGAAGCGGGAGCGCATGCCCTTCTGCAGGGAGGCGTCCGAGCTGGCGTCCTGCTGGTGGAAGAGGACGAGACCATCCTGGGCGATCTTGTAGAGCTGCTCGAAGCGGGGGTGTTTGGTGGACTCCTCCGGATACAGGTGGCCGATGCGCAGGTTCATGTGCTCGGGCCCGTCCGGCAGGACGAGGTAGTAGAACAGGCCCTCCGGCACCGCCCCGAAACCCAGGTTCGGCGGGATCGAGGCGAACATGACCTGGTTGCGTTCCTTCTCGGTGAGTGTCGGGATCACCGGGAGCAGGGCCTTGGTGGTCGGGTTGAAGCCGGCGTCGGCGTGGTAGAAGCCGGTCGGGTGGTAGATCGCGCCCTCGTCGGGGCTGATGTCGACGAAGCTGGTCAGCCTGACGTGCGCGAAGTCGTGCAGCATGCCGTGGAGGTAGGCGCTGTGGTACGGCTCGATGCCGTTCTCCAGTTGGGACTTCCAGTTCCAGTTGTTGCCGCGCAGTTCGGCCACCGGCATGCTCACCATCTCGCCGATGTGGTAGTTCTCCAGCTCGGCGGTCAGCTTGGTGAGCGTGGGCGCGAGCGGCTTCGCGTCCGGGTCGAGGTTGGTGAAGACGAAGCCGTTCCAGATCTCGACCCGGTGCGAGGGCAGGTAGGCCTCTCCCTTCAGGTTCTTGAGGCCGATGGTGTCGTTCATGGACGGCGCCGCGATGAGGTTGCCGTCCAGCCCGTAGGTCCAGGCGTGGAAGGGGCAGCGGAAGAGTTTGCCGGTGTTCCCCGACCCCTCGCACACCAGGTGGGCCCGGTGCGCGCAGATCGGACTGAGCACCCGGATCTCCATGTTCTTGCCGCGGACCATCATCAGGGGTTCGTCGCCCATGTCGACGCGCACGAAGTCGCCGGGCTTCGGGATCTCGTCGACGCGGCCGAGGCACAGCCACTGCCGCATGAAGATGGCCTCCTGCTCGAAGGCGTAGAACTCCGGATCGACATAGCACTCGCGGGGAAGGTTCCATCCGGTGGCCATGTCGCGGGAGCCCTCTTCGATGACCTTGAGGATCCGCCGGAGGTGTGTTGAAACGGGCGCCTGACCCATGATGATGGTGCTCCTTAGGGCTTTCTGCGATAGGTGTGAGATGACGCCGGGGGCGTGGGAGTCACACCGTGTTGTTGGTGCTCTCCTGGGCGCCGGGGCTTTCGGTGGCGTCGGTGGCCGGTGCGCTCCCGCGGACCAGCAGGTGGTTGAAGAGCAGGTTGAGCAGCAGCGCCACCAGCACGGTGGCCGTGATGGCGCTGCCGAGGATGAACTGCGCGTCCTGGTGGAAGTTCTGGTAGATGGCGGGCACCACGACCGGCAGCATGCCGACGCCGAGGGCGACGGCGACGATGAGCAGGTTCTGGTTCCCCTCGAAGTCGACCTTCTGCAGCATCTGGATGCCCACGGCCGCGGTCATCGCGAACATCACCAGGCCGGCGCCGCCGATCACGGGCCCGGGCAGGCTGGCGACGACCTCACCGAGTTTGGGAATGGCTCCCATGATCAGCAGCAGAATGCCGGTGACCGTGATGACGTAACGGCTTTTGACCTTGGTCAGGCTGATCAGCCCGACGTTCTGCCCGAACGTGGAGTCCGGTACGGAGTTCATGAATCCGGCGAGCACCGCGGCGAGGCCGTCGGTGGCCAGGCCCCGGGCCATGTCCCTGTCGGTGACCTTCTTGCCGACGGCGTCGCCGATGGCGAGAACGCACGCGGTCATCTCGCTGAAGACCACGATCATGGCCACGCACATCGCGATGATCGGGACGACCCGGAATTCCGGTGCGCCGAAATGCAGTGGCGTGGAGAAGCCGAACCACTTGGCGCCGGCCACGGACGAGAAGTCGCCGAGGCCCATGAGCCAGGCGATCACCGCCCCGATGACGAGGCCGAAGAGCACCGAGACGTTGCGGGCGAACCCCTTGAACAGACGGTTCACCAGCACGATGATCACCACGACGGTGAAGGCCAGCAGGATGTACCGCACGCTCGCGTAGTCCGCCGCGGCCGGATCGGAGCCGATGATCAGATCGGCGCTGACCTTGATCAACGAGAGTCCGATGATCGTGATCACACAGCCGGTGACCAGGCTCGGGAAGAACCTCAGCACCTTGGAGAACGGCCGGGCGACCAGGATCCCGAAGACGCCTGCCACGATCATCGAGCCGTACATGGTCGGCAGGCCGTACTCGGAGCCGATCAGGATCATCGGGGTGAGGAAGGTGAACGAGGCGCCCGCGACCACCGGCATCCGGATGCCGAAGAAGCGGGTCAGGCCGACGCTTTGGATGATGGTGGCGATTCCGGCCACCAGCAGGTCGGCGTTGACGATCAATGCGATGGTGTGCGTGTCGAGTTTCAGCACCGCGCCGAGTACGAGCGGAACGGCCACGCAGCCCGCGTACATGATCAACATGTGTTGCAGGCCGAAGAAGAACAGCTGGGGGACGGGCAGGACTTCGTCTACCGGGTGGCGATTCGAAGCCGCTGGCTGGGGTGCGCGGACGGTAGGTGACACGGCGGTCTCCTGGGCACTGAGTGGAACGAGCCCTGGTCCCTCCGGCGGCGTCGACAAGGCCAAGATCCGGAGCTATGGGCAGGCGTGTGCAATACCTGCATGAGCAGGAATCCTCGCTGCTCCGACGATCGAGGTCACCCGTCGAAGAGCCGGTTCAGTGGGTATCCGGTAGTGCGGTATATGGAGATTAAGGGCGACCCATATCACTGTCAACGACTTGTTTTCCTGCGAACCGTTTCTTAGGATCCTGTATACCGTATCCCCAATTCGATCCTCTGAGCGGAGACATAGTGCAGCCGACCGCCCGGCGGATAGGCATGATCACCCCGTCTTCCAACACCGTTGTGGAGCCCGTGACCGGCGAACTGCTGACCTCTCGGCAGGACGTCTCGGTCCACTTCACCCGGCTCCGGGTGACGAGCATCAGCCTCGATCCCGCCGACACCGGCCAGTTCGGCCAGGACTCCTTCACCGACGCCTCACGCCTCCTCGGCGACGCCCGCGTCGACGTCGTCGCCTGGAACGGCACCTCGGGCTCGTGGCTCGGCCCCGACCGGGACGAACACCTGTGCCGGGCCATGGAGCAGGTCACGGACACTCCCGCGACGACCTCGACGCTGGCCGTCCTGGAGGCGCTGCGGACCTTCGAGGTCCGGCGCGTGGGCCTGCTCACGCCGTACACCCGGGACGTCGGCGACGCCATCGCCGCGCACTACGCGGACCACGGCTTCCCCGTGCACGCGGCCCGCCACTTCGGCCGCACCACCAACTACGACTTCGCGCTGACCACGAGCGCGGAACTGGACGGAGCCTTCGACGAACTCGCCGCCGCGGACTGTGACGCCGTCGCGGTGGTGTGCACCAACCTGCGCGCCGCCCACCTCGCCGCGGGCTGGGAGAACCGGACCGGCGTCCTGGTGGTCGACAGTGTCGCGGCGACGCTGTGGCAGACCCTCGGACTGGCCGGGGACACGACACCGATCACCGGGTACGGCCGGCTGCTCGCCGGCCCGCCCGCAGCCTCCAGGCAGAGATGAGGAACGCCATGGCCAAGGAAATCAAGATCCTTATCGGGGTCGACGTCGACGCCGTCGCCGGCTGGCTCGGCTCCTACGGCGGCGAGGACTCGCCGAACGACATCCAGCGCGGGGTGTTCGCCGGCGAGGTCGGCACCCCGCGTCTGCTCCAGCTCTTCGAGCGGTACGACCTGCGGACGACCTGGTTCATCCCGGGCCACTCCATCGAGACCTTCCCCGTCGAGATGGCGGCCGTCGCCGACGCGGGACACGAGATCGGGGCGCACGGCTACTCCCACGAGAACCCCATCGACATGTCCCCGGAGCAGGAACGGGACGTGCTCGGCCGCTGCGTCGAGCTGATCCGGCGCCTGTGGGGACGCCCGCCGCGCGGTTACGTCGCCCCCTGGTGGGAGATGAGCCGCGACACCCCGGCTCTCCTCAAGGAGTACGGCTTCTCCTACGGTCACTCGCAGAACTACAACGACTTCCACCCCTTCTACGCCCGGGTGGGCGACGAATGGACGAAGATCGACTACAGCCGCCGGGCAGCGGACTGGATGAAGCCCCTCCAGCACGGCACCGAGGTGGACCTCGTGGAGTTCTGCGGCAACTGGTACGTCGACGACCTGCCGCCGATGATGTTCGTCAAGAAGTCCCCCAACAGCCACGGCTTCGTCAGCCCCCGCGATGTCGAACAGCTGTGGCGCGACCAGTTCGACTGGGTCTACCGCGAGTTCGACTACGGGGTGTTCCCCGTGACGCTGCACCCCGACGTGTCCGGGCGGCCCCAGGTGTTGCTGATGCTGGAACGGCTCTTCGAGAGCTGGCTCGACCTGCCCGGGGTCGAGTTCACCACCTTCGACGCGGCGGCCGACGACTTCCGGCGACGCTATCCTTTCCAGGGCACCGAGCGGCCGGCACCGGTCGGCGGTGGTCCGGGACCGAGACGGAAGACCGGGGGGACGGCCCTGTGAGCAGGCAGGCGGACGCGTCGGGCTCGTTCGACATCGACGCCGACTACAAGCCGCTCAGGGACCGCGTCCGCGACGAGCTGCGCCAGCGCATCATCGACGACGTGTACCCGGCCGGCACGCGGCTCGTCGAGACCGAGATCGCGGCCCAGCTCGGGGTCTCCCGGCTGCCGGTGCGCGAGGCGATCCGGGCGCTGGAAAGCGAAGGGTTCGTCAGGACGATTCCCCGCCGCGGCGCGGTCGTCGTGGAGCTTTCGGCGCAGGACGTCGAGGAGTTGTTCGACGTGCGCGAGGCACTGGAGGTCCTGGCCAGCCAGCAGGCCGCGACCCAGGCCACCAAGGCCGAGCTGCGGCGGGTAAGGGGCATACTCGCCCGTGGCCGCAAGGCGCTCGACGCCGGGGACCGGGTCGCGCTCGGCAAGGCCAACGAGGCGTTTCACGACGAGATCCTGAAACTGTCGCACAACAGCCTGCTCCAGACCGTGCTGGAGCCCTTGCAGGGGCGCCTGCACTGGCTGCTGCGGCAGACCGGCGACCCGCACGACCTGTTCGAGGAGCATTCCGCGTGGTTCGAGGCGATCGCCTCGGGCTCGGCCGATCTCGCCGCCGAGCATGCGCGCAGGCACGCCCGGCTGAACCGCGAGATCGTACGGACGCTCCTGGCCGAGCGGCAGCACCAGGCTCCGTCGGCCTGAAGCCCCCACGACTTCCGCGGCGCCACCTGGGCCTCGCCGCGTAGCGCGGATCCTCGTCGCGCCCTCACCCCACACGTCGCTCCGCGATGCCGTGATCTCTTTTTCGCATTCCCACCGACCAGGAGCAGCACCATGTCCGATCCCACGCGGGCGACCCTCGACGCCCTGAACGGCACCGACGTCCGGCTACGTCACGTCTGCAAGGCACGCGACGCCACCGACCAGGTCGGGCCGAGGCGATTCCTGCACGCCGGGCCGCCGATCGAACTCGCCGACATACCCGGGCCCATGCGGGGCGCGATCATCGCGGGCCTGCTGCTGGAACGGGAGGCCGGGTCGGCCGCCGAGGCCGAGGCGATCATCGATTGCGGCGAGGTGAGCATCAGCCCCTGCCACGACGCGAACGCCGTCGGGGCGATGGCCGGGATCATCACGCCGAACACCCCCGTCGTGGTGGCCGAGACCACGGGTGGCATCAGAACGTTCTCCCCCCTGAACGAGGGCGTCGGCGGGGCCATGCGCTACGGGTCGTACGACGAGGTGACCCTGGCACGGCTGCGGTGGCTCGGCGACGTGCTCGCCCCGGCCCTCGACGCGGCCCTCCGGCGCTCCGACCCCCTCGACCTGCTCGCCCTGGTGGCCGAAGGGCTGCGGCGCGGCGACGACTGCCACAACCGGCTGGTCGCGACCAGCGCGGCCCTGCTGGTGACGCTCACCCCGGGACTGCTGCACGCCCCCTTCGGCCGCGAGGACATCGCGAAGGTGGTCTCGTTCATCGCCGGCAACGGGCACTTCGCGCTGCCCTTCGCGATCTCCGCCGCCAAGGCGGTCACGCTGGCCGCCGGCGGGATTCCCGGCAGCCCGATCGTGACGGCCATGGCGAGCAACGGACGGGAGTTCGGCATCCGCGTCAGCGGGCTCGGCGACCGCTGGTTCACCGTGCCCGCCCCGATCGGCGACCCGGTCCTGCTGGAGGGGGCGACCCTCGACGACGTCACCCCGACCATGGGCGACTCGATGATCTCCGAGACCGCGGGCTTCGGCGCCTTCGCGATGACCGCGGCGCCGGCGATCATGTCCTTCGTCGGCGGCGACACGGCCAGGGCTCAGGAGATCACCCGGAGCATGCGGGACGTGTGCGCCGGGACCAGCGGGCGTTTCCTCATCCCCGCCGAGGACTTCCGGGGAACGCCGCTCGGCATCGACGTGCACAGGGTGCGCGCCACCGGCATCGAGCCCGTCATCAACAACGGGCTCGCGCACCGGGAGCCGGGACGCGGGCGGGTCGGCGCCGGGATCACCCCTGTTCCGGTGGAGCCGTTCGCCGCGGCGAGCCGGGCGCTGGAGGAGACCGCTCCCGAACGGGTCGGCGCGGCGGGCGAACCGGGGCGCCACGCGTGAGCGATATGAGCATTCCCGCCTTCACCCCCGCCGATCTCGCCGCCGTCGCCGGCCGATGGGGCCTCGACCCCGGCCTGGTGGACCGGCTCGGCCCCGCGATCGACCGGATGCGCGACACCTACGGTCGCGTGCGGGAACTGGCCGCCGAGGGACGTCCCCCCGAGCCGCCGCCCATCGCGGTCACCCGGGTCCCGCGCGGCCCGGAGGATCCGTACGGCGCCTGGCTCTACCGGATCGACGACCCCGGGCGGACGGGAAACGGGCCGCTCGCCGGGCGGACGGTGACCGTCAAGGAGTCGATCGCGGTACGCGGAGTGCCGATGACCCTGGGCAGCCGCCTGATGGCCGGCTTCGTCCCAGGGTCCGACTCGGCGGTCGTCGGCCGGGTGCGGGACGCCGGAGGGATCATCGTCGGCACGTCGGTCTGTGAGGACCTGTGCTACTCCGGGTCGAGCTTCACCAGCACGCACGGCCCCGTCGGCAACCCCTGGGATCCGCGCCGCTCGGCCGGCGGCTCCTCCAGCGGCGCCGCGGTCCTGGTGGCGACCGGGCAGGCCGACTACGGCATCGGCACCGACCACGGCGGCTCGGTCCGCAACCCCGCCGCCTGGTGCGGCGTCTTCGGCCTCAAACCGACGTACGGGATCGTCGAGTACGACGGCGCGATGCCGACCGAGCGCACGCTGGACCACATCGGCGTGCTCACCCGGAACGCCGCCGACCTGGTCGCCTTCCTGGAGGCGACCGCGGCGCCGCACCCGGGCGGGGCGCACGAGTCGTACGCCGGCCGGTACGCCCGCGAGATCACCGGGCTGCGCGCCGGAATCCTCGCCGAGGGATTCGGCTGGCCCGGCCGCTCCGACCCGCGTCTCGACGACCAGGTCCGCGAGTCCGCGCGGGCGCTGGAACGGCTGGGGCTGACCGTGTCGGAGGTGTCGGTGCCGCTGCACCGGTACGGCAGGGACATCCATCTGCCCATCTCGATCGAGGGCGGGCTCACCACCGTCTTCGAGTCCCGTCTCCAGGGCAACAACCACTTCGGGCCCTACCACCCGAACTTCGGGGAGACCTTCGGCGAGGCGGTCGCCCGCCGCCCCGAGGACATACCGGTCGGAGGAGTGCTGGCGCTCGTCGGCGCCACGCTGCTGCGGGACGCCACCCACGGCAAGGTCATGGCGTACGCGCAGCAACTGCGGGTGCGGCTGCGCGAACAGGTCGATCGCGCGCTGCGCGAGGTGGACCTGCTCGTCCTGCCGAGCGTCCCGATGCCGCCCCACCCGCTCCCGGCCGACCCGCGCGAGGCGGTGATCGGCACCGACCTCCCCTTCGAGATGCACGACAACAACTGCGTGTTCAACCTCACCGGGCACCCGGCGCTCAGCGTCCCGTGCGGATTCGTGGACGGACTGCCGGTCGGCATGCTCCTCGTCGGACGACCCGGTACGGACGCGCGGCTGGCCCGCGTCGCGGCCGAGTTCGAGGAGCGCGTCTTCCGCTGCCCCCCACCCCCGCGTCACACCCAGGACGCGGGCCTTCCTACCGCGAGGAGCGGACGATGACCGAGCCGGCGCTGAACTTCTTCGGCGAGCCCCTCGAATCCTGCGGCTTCGACCCGATCACCGGGTACCGCCGCGACGGCTACTGCTACACCGGTCCCGACAACCCCAAGGGGCACACCGTCTGCGCGATCGTCGACGAACGCTTCATCGCTTTCCAGACCACGGTCGACAACGACATCGCGACTCCCCGGCCCGACCTCGCCTTCCCCGGGCTGAAGCCGGGTGACCACTGGTGTGTCATCGCGTCGAAGTGGTACGAGGCGTATCTGGCCGGCTGCGCCTGCCCGGTGAACCTCGCGGCGACCAACATCCGGGCACTGGAGGTGATTCCGCGTGCGGCGCTGCTGGAGTACGGGGTGGACCCGCGCACCACGGCCCCGGACGGCGGCCGGGACACCTCACCGTGAGCCGCTGGAACGCGCTGCGCGCCTACACCGCCCTGCCCGCCACCACCGGATCCTGGTTCCTGGCGGTCACGCTGATCGGTCGTATCCCCGCGACCATGGGGCAGTTGGGCTCGCTGCTGCTGGTCAGCGGGGCCACGGGCTCCCTCGCGCTCGGCGGCGTCACGGCCTCCGCCTTCGCCGCGGGGCAGGCGGCCGGCGGGCCGCTCGTCGGGCGGGCCGCGGACCGGTACGGGCACCGGCCGGCCGGGCTGGCGGCGGCGCTGCTGCACACGGCGGCCCTCGTCCTGCTGGTGGTGTGCGTGGTGCGGGGCATGCCCACGTGGGCGGCGCTGGTGTCGTCGGTGGTCGCGGGCTTCTCGGTGCCGCAGGTCGGCCCGCTGTCCCGGGCCCGCTGGACCGCGCTGGCCCACCGGGGACGGCTGCCCATGAATCGCTTCCCCGCGGCGATGAGCTTCGAGGGAACGGGCGACGAGTTCGCGTTCGTCCTCGGGCCCGCACTGGTCGGTGTCATCGCGACGGCGACCTCGCCCCCTACGGCGGTGCTCGTGGCGGCCGGGCTCACCGCTACGATGTGCGTGGCGTTCGCCCTGCACCCCACGGCCGCCGCGGTCACCAGGGACGAGCGCCGGGACGGGGGCACCGCGGCCCCGGTGCTGCGCGGCCCCGTGTTCCTCCTCGCCACCGGGCTGACCGGCCTCGGCTGCTACTTCGGCTCGGTGCAGGCCGGCGTCACCTGGCGCGCGGTCGACGCCGGCGCCGACGGGGCGGCTGGGCTGATCTACGCGGTACTCGGGCTGAGCAGTGCCCTCGCCGGCGTGCTCGTCCCGATGCTGCCCGCGTCCTTCACACCGGCCCGCCGGCTCCAGACCGGCTTCGTCCTGCTGGCCGTTCTCACCCTGCCCCTCGCGATCGTCGGCGGGCTGCAGATCGGCGGCCTCTGGCCACTGGGCCTGCTGATCGTGCTGCCCGGTGTCACCATCGCACCGATTCTCGTCACCGCCTACACCCAGGGGGAGATGACGGTCCCGGTGGAGAGGATCTCGTGGGTCATGACCCTGCTCACCTCCTCCGTCGTCGTCGGCTACGCCGTCGGCGCGCTGCTGTCGGGCACCCTCGCCGACCGCTACGGCCCGCTCGCCGCCTTCCTGATCGCGCTCTCCGCGGCCGGCGTCGGCGCCACGGCCAGCACCCTCGGCCGGCGCCACCTGGCAGCGCTGCGCCCCGGACTCCCTTCGACGTAGCACACGCCGCCCATCAGCGGCCAGGTCGACCGCCTAGCTTCGCACCAGGGCCCCGGACTCCATCGCGACCCAGATCGCGCCGTCGGGTCCGACCGTGAGCCCGTGGGGTTCGGCGCCCTCCAGCGGATACTCCTCGATCTCGCCCTCGGTGGTGATGCGGCCCAGCCTGCCGATGCCCCACTCGGTGAACCAGAGGGCGCCGTCCGGGCCGGTCACGATGGCGTGCGGCCTGGCGGCGCGGTCAGGCAGCGGGAACTCGCTGATCGCACCGGAGGTGTCGATCCGGCCCACCTGGCCCGCGCCGATCTCCACGAACCACAGCGCCTCATCCGGCCCGGCGCAGATGCCCACCGGAGCGGCGCCCGGCGTGGGCAGCGCGTACTGCGTCGCCTCGCCGTCGACGGTGATGCGGCCGATCGCGTTGCCCTGGTTGAGGGTGAACCAGAGCGCGCCGTCAGGCCCTGCCGCGATCGCCGACGGCATCGCGCCTTCGGTGGGCAGCGGGTGGAGGGTGACCTCGCCCGCCGCGGTGATGCGTCCGATCCGGTCACCCTGGAGCTGGGTGAACCACATGGCCCCGTCGGGACCGGCGACGATGCCGTACGACGACTTCACCTCGAAGGCGGTGATCGTGCCGTCCAGGGTGATCCGCCCGATCCGGTCACCGACGAACTCCGTGTACCACAGCGATCCGTCGTGTCCCACGGTGATCACCGTGGGTCGGCCGTCGGCAGGATCGAGCTGGAAGATCGTGGGGTCCTCGCCCGGCACGACCCGCCCGATCTGTCCCTGGTGGACGAGCGTGAACCACAGCGCGCCGTCGGAACCGGTGACGACGCCGTAAGGAGAACCATTGATCAACATATGTAGCCCCCGGAAAGTGAGATCTCCGTGCCAGTGAAACGGCGCCGCGGCGCCCGGTCGTGCGTGACCACCACGAGCGCGCCGCCGTAGCCGTCGAACGCCTCTTCGGGTTCCTCGACCAGGCCCAGCCCGTGCATCGCCCTGTCCACGCGGGCGCCGGCCTCGTATCCGCCCCTGGCCTCGAACGCGGTGAGCAGCTCGCCGTACGACTTCGAGACTCCCCCGAGGGAGAGCTGTGTGGTCAGAAAAGAGCTCCAATCGCAACTTTTGTAGCATTAAGCTAATGGAACACGAGGCTTAACGCAACTGGAGTAGACTTTGGAGCAGCGTCCCGGTGGTCGCAGCGCTCGCGTGCGCGACGCCGTACGGCAGGCGACCCTCACCGAACTGGCCGAACACGGCTACAGCGGACTGACGGTGGAGAACGTGGCGATCCGCTCAGGCGTCCACAAGACGACCGTGTATCGCCGCTGGGGGAGCGTGGAGGGGCTGATCGCGGACGCGCTGGAGCTCGCGCGTGAGGAGCCGTGGCCGATACCCGACACCGGCTCCTTCCAGGATGATCTGAGGGAGATCGTCCGGCTGGTGCAGGGCGGGTTCGCCGATCCCGTCGCCGGGCCGATCTCCGCCGCGTTCGTGACGGCGGCCGTACAGAACGGCGACGCCGCGCGATCTCTGCACGACTTCTTCATGGCCCGCCACGAGCAGGCGGCCGAAGTGGTGCGGCGAGCCGTCGAGCGGGGCGAGGTGCCGGCGGACACGGACGGCGCCGACGTGATCAGGATGGCCGTCGCCCCGGTCTACTACCGGCTGTTCGTCACCCACGAGCCGGTCACCGAACGCGACGCGGTACGCGCGGCCGACGCCGCTGCCGCCGCCGCCCGCGCGGGCGTCGTCCAGTGCTCCGGCCGTAGACCCTGATCATGTCTCGTGAACGGCCTGTCGCCGGTAATGGCCGCCCCGGGCACGGGCTTGGTGGCGAATGCCCGCTCCTGCGGTACCCCAGCGGCCCGGAACCACCTCAGGAACCGCTCCCGGGCGCCCTTTCCCGGAGGTCGGCCTGGAGGAGCCCGTAGCCGCCGCTGACCCGCCAGTCCGGGGTGTCCGCGTCGAGGGTTTTCAGGGTCGCCGGGGGGATGCCGACGGCCACGTCGGACTTGAGGGTGCGGAGCGCGGCGACCGGGCCGGGGAAGTACGCGACCGTGTCGGCGAACGGGGTGGTGGCCGGCCAGGCCCGGTCGCCCACCAGCCGCCGGTAGTTGAGATCGCCCTTCATGACGGTCAGCGACGCCCGCTCGAACAGGACCGTGAGGTCGGTGGGGAGACGACGGAAGGACCAGGGCGCGCAGTAGAAGTCGTGGACGTACGGTGAGAGCCTCCCGTCCGCGATCGCCTTCCGGAGTCGGCGGCAGGACGTGCCGTCGGTTTCGGCCAGGTGGTCCAGCGTGTCGGCGAGGTCGGCGGTGGTCGCGTCGGAGACGTAGTAGGGGTACGGCTTCAGATGGAGGGCGACCGAGGAGGCGTGCCCGTGCTCCAGGAGATGGTCGATGAGGATCAGGTCCGCGAGCAGTTCGCGCCCGGCGTTGTCGGCCACCACCACGACCTCGGCCCCGGGGGAGAGCGCGTCCCACACCTTCGCGCTGTCGTCGCAGACCAGCTCGGTACTCGACGACTCGACGAGGGTGCCCATCCTGAAACTCAGGTCGGCGTGGTTGCCCCAGAGCGCGGCCAGCAGCTTCGCCTGGCCGGACGCGCCGGCCGCCGACGGCTCAAGGTCGTCGGGGGGCGACAGTTCGGCCCGCTTGAGAGGGGCGAACGGGTCCACTCCCCGCCACCGCCCCGGCTCGAAGAACGCGACCGCGTCAAGCACCCGCCGGTAGAAGTACGACTCCGACCAGAGGAACGGGGCGTCCAGCCAGGGTTTTCCGAAGTGGTCCGCTCCCCAGCCCGCCCACGCCTCCCGATCATGGGCGTGCGTGCCGAGTGGCTCCATCACCCCGGAGAAGATCTCGGCGAGCAGGGCGTCCAGCGCGTCGCATTCTTTCGGACCGTACGAATTCACGTCCTTGATCTTCGCTACCAGTTTCGGAGTGCGGTCGTGCCAGACCTGCCAGGCGTAGCCCTTCGGATCGCTGTTCAGCAACTCGGGCGGTGGCTCGTCATTCACCGGAATTTCTCTCGCTCCTTGTCGGCGGGCGTCCGTATGACAACCGTACGCGTCGAGGTCGCGAAATCCGACCACCACCCGTGGCCTTTCCCCTGTCCCATCGGCACGCCGAGCTCCGGTTTTTCGGTCACCCGTTATCCGCGCTGAATTTTAGATCTCTGCCGCTTTGCGCGGCGAATGACACGCGCGACATCCACGAGGTGCTCAGGCTGGACGCGGCCGACCGGGCGGCCCGCCGGGATTCTCCGGGGAGGCTCGGTGATTCGGCGACATCGGTTTCTGTCGGATCGAAATGCTACTGATTGCGATCACAGTGATTCCGATGACTTGTGGAGCTGCCAGATGGCGACGGTCACCTTCAGGGATGAGACCGCGGCGGGAAAGCCGATAGAGGAGTTCACCCTCCCCGACCTGCCGGAGAGCATCTCGGCGCGGGAACTGGTCCGGCTCCGGGTCCGGGAGGAGGTCGCCCGGTACAACGCGGCCCCCGCCGCCCGGTTCAACGGCCTGGTCCGTCCCGAGGACGCCGAGGTGGAGCTGAACGGCTACCGGATGGGCGCGAAGCGGCGGATCGACTGGGAACGCCAGGCGGACGCCGCCGAGCGGGCGTTCGGCCGCAACGGGTTCCTGCTGCTCGTCGGGGAGCGTCAGATCGACGACCTGTCCGAGCTGATCGACCTGACCGTCGATCCGGTGGTGTCCTTCATCAAGCTCGTCCCGCTGGTCGGAGGCTGAGGAGTGGGCGTCATCGACGACTTCCCCAGCTCTCACGACTATGTCCTGCGCCACCTGGACGCGCCGGCCCGCGACGCCCTCGCCCGCTTCGACGCGGCCTTCGAGGCGGGGCTGGAACCGCCCGGCGCGGAGGGCGACCCGAGGATGTTCGGTCGCTGGGCGCAGTTGCGGCTCGGTAACGGGCACCACGGGGTCGACCACTACGACGAGCGCGTGCTGCGCGTGACCCGGTCGGCCGCCGACGGCGACACCCCGTGGACCTTCGAGGACGTCCGTTTTCTCTGGATGGCCGCCAACGCTTTGATGACCTGGAGGCACACCGACTACCCGGAGCTGTACCGGCTCCCGCTCGCCGCGATCCGGCGGCTGGACTACCGGGGACGCCGCCAGATCCTGGAGGGGACGCTGGGGTGGTTCCGGAAGTACCACCGGCCGGTCTGGGACGCCCTGCACGACCAGATGGAGGTTCTGCTGACCGAGCCCGCCGAGCACGGCCCGGCCGGTGTGGTGCGGAACGTCATCTGGGACTGCGACGTCGTCGCGCGCAGGCTGGCCGAGGAGTACGGCTCGCGCCTGGCCGCCCCCGAGGTTCTGCCTCTGCTTCTGCACTGGAACACCGCGCGGTCCTCCACGCCGAGTGAGAGATGGCTCAGGACCGCGAAAGCGCTGCTGACTCCCGAAGCCGCCGGCCTCGTCCGCGAGCTCCTCGCCCTGGTGGCGGCTCACCGGGAGAGGCCGGAGGAGGACGTTCACGAGTGGCGGGAGACCGTCTTCCTGCACGAGCGCACCGCCGTGCCGGTCCGCGGCATGGTGTGGACGTGCGAGCTGATCGACGAGCCGTGGGTGGCCTCGCTCCTCGGCGACGTCGCGCTGACCTGCGGGACCGGGATCGGCGGGTCGGGCGCCAACTGCCGCAGCGAGCTGCTCGCCAACGCCGCGGTGAACACGCTGGCCCGCCGGGGCGGGCTGGAGGTGGTCGCGGCCCTGGCCAGGGTCCAGGTCAAGGTCCGCAAGAAGAGCGTGCTGGGCAACGTGGCACGCACCCTGGACGCGGTGGCCGCCGAGGCGGGGCTGGGCCGCGAGCAGTTGCTGGACCGCACCGTGCCGGCCTTCGGGCTCGGCCCGGACGGGGTGCGGGAGGAGAGGATCGGCGACTGCCTGGTGCGGCTCCGCGCGGACGGTCCCGTCCTCCAGTTCGTCAACGCGGCCGGGAAAACGGTCAAGTCGGCGCCGCAGGCGATCCGCCAGGCCCCCGAACTGGCCGCACTCAAGACCACCCTGAAGGACCTCAAGCAGGCGCTGCCCGCCGAGCGGTTCCGGCTGGAGCGGGCGCTGATCGAGGAACGGCTCTGGCGCTGGAAGGAGGTGACGGAGCTCTTCCTGGACCACCCTCTCACCGGCCTGTACGCCAGGAATCTCATCTGGCAGGTCCTCCAGGGCCCGGCCGGGCTCCCGGTAGGAACCGACACCGGCTGGGAACTCACCGATCCGCGAGGCCGCCGGATCCAGCCGGAGCCGGACACTCCGCTCCAGCTCTGGCACCCGATCCGCGAGGCGGCCGAGGAGGTGCGGGCATGGCGCGACCACCTGCTGGAGCACGGCGTCCGCCAGCCGTACAAGCAGGCGTTCCGCGAGGTCTACCTGCTGACCCCGGCCGAGGAACGGACCCGCACGTACTCCAACCGGTTCGCCGGGCACACGCTCCGCTACGGCCAGGCCAAGGCGTTGCTGAACCAGCGGGGCTGGACCGGCCTGGCGATCGGCCACTGGGACTACGAGTGCGGCGGCGACCAGGGTGAGGCCGTCAAGGAGCTGTCCGGCTGGCGGGCCCGCTGGGGCATGCACGTGACGGGGGACGCGGAGGCCGACGGGTGGGGGACCGCGTCCTTCTGCGCCAGTGAGCGGATCCGCTTCCACCGGGCCGACGGCCCCGGCGGCCCCGGCGGCGACGAGGGGGTCCCGCTGACCGAGGTGCCGCCGCTGGTGCTGTCGGAGGTGCTCCGCGACGCCGACCTGGCGGTGGGGGTCACCTCGATCGGCCTCGACCGGCAGGCCGTCGCCGGGCACGAGGAGTACTGGAACTCCTACGGGTTCGGCGAACTCACCGAGACCGCCGGCACCCGGCGCGACGCGCTCGCCCGGCTGCTGCCCCGGTTGAGGATCGCCGACCGGACGGAGCTGACCGACCGGTTCCTGCGGGTACGCGGAGACCGGCGGACCTACCGGATCCACCTGGGTTCGGGCAACATCCTGATGGAACCCAACGACGCCTACCTGTGCATCGTCCCCGGCCACGACCGCGACGCCGCCTCCGTCTTCCTGCCCTTCGAGGAGAACGGCGGCATGCTGTCGGTCATCCTGTCCAAGGCGTTCCTGCTCGCCGACGACACGGCCATCACCGACCCGTCGATCACCCGCCAGCTCGGCACCTGAGAGTCGCCCGGAGGACGAGACGCCCCCGGACGCGGACGACCGCGCCGGGGGAGGATCCGGCCACCCATCGGTGAGATCACGGCGGCTCGCCGAGTCGCACTCAGGAGAGCTGGCGGGTGGCCAGCTGGGCGAACAGGCCGTCCTTCACGGCCAGTAGTTCCTCGTAGGTGCCCTGCTGGACGATCCGTCCCTCGTCCATGACCACGATGCGGTCGGCGGCCACCACCGTGGAGAGCCGGTGGGCGATCACCACCCGGGTGGCGTTGAGCCGGCGGGTGCTCTCGGCGACCCGGCTCTGGGAGGGGTTGTCCAGCGCGCTGGTGGCCTCGTCGAAGAAGACGATGCGGGGCCGGGCGACCAGCGCCCGAGCGATCATGAGGCGCTGCCGCTGGCCGCCCGACAGCGTGCTGGTGCCCTCGGAGAGCACGGTGTGCATGCCCATCGGCATGGCCCTGATGTCGTCGGCGAGCCCGGCCATCTCGGCCGCCGCCCAGGCGTCGTCCACCGTGTGGATGCTGCTGCCGACGATGTTGGCCTGGATGCTGCCCGCCTGCAGCGCGCCGTTCTGGAGCACCACCCCGCACTGGCGGCGGACGGCGGAGACGTCGAGTTCGGCGAGGTCCTGGCCGTCGTAGAGCACGGTGCCCGACAGTGGGATCTCGAAGCCGAGCAGCAGCCGCAGCACCGTGGACTTGCCGCTGCCCGAGGGGCCGACCAGGGCCACGAACTCGCCGGGTTCGATCGACAGGGCGACCCCGTCCAGGGTCAGCGGACCGTCCTGGCCGTAGCGGAACGACACCTGGCTGAGCGCGAGCCGCCCGGACAGGTCGCCGGGGTCGGCCTTGGTGCCGTCGGTCTCCGGCCGGGCCTCCAGGATCGGCTTGATGTTCTCCATCATCGGCACGACGCCCATCGCGCTGACGGCGGCGGCGGTGAACTGGAGGCTGGAGGCCAGCAGCAGGCTGAGCGCGGTGAAGAACGGCAGGAAGGTGGCGACCGAGATCTGGCCCGCCATCGGTCCCGCCACCACCGCGAACACGACCCCGGTGCAGACCAGCGGGAATCCGGCGTTGAACGTGGTCACCGCGTTCTGGATGCGACGGGCCGAGGCGGTCAGCGAACGGCCCCTGGTGGCCTCGCGGGTCCACTCGGCGAACGCCCGTTCCTCGGCGGCGGCGGCCCGCAGCTTCGGCATCGCGGTGAGCATCTGGAAGACCCGGGCCGACATGGTCCGCTCGTGCTCGTAGGACTGCCGCTGCCAGCGGAGCTGCATCCGCCCCGCGATGATGGCGAACCCGAGCCCGAACAGCATGAGCCCGGTGGCGACCAGGGCCAGGCGCACGTCGTAGAAGTAGACCAGGACCAGATTGGCCGACCCGGTGAGCAGCCCCAGCGTGGCCGTGGTCAGCATCCCGGAGAGCATCTCCTGCGCCGAGCTGATGCCCAGCACCGTGGTGCCCAGCTCACCGGTGGAGTAGCGGGCGAAGAACCCGGCGGGCAGCGAGAGCAGCCGGGTCCACAGGCCCGACTGCAGGGCCGAGGTGGTGCGGCTCTCGACCCGCAGCACCGCGATGTTCTGCACCACCGACAGGGCCGCGACCACGAACCCGGAGCCGATCACCACCAGGGAGCCCTGCACGATGAGGTCGAGTTCGGCCCGGACCGTGAACACGCCGAGCACCTTGCCCGTCATGATCGGGACGAGCAGCCCGAGCAGCGCGACCAGCACCCCCATGGCGGCGAACCGCAGCAGGTCACGGTAGTTGCCGCTGTCCAGGAACCCCAGGCGCAGCAGCGCGCCGACGGACTTGATCGAGGCGGGCAGCGGCCGGTACAGCACGTGCGCCCGCTTCTCCAGACCGCGGGCGACGGCCGCGGTGACCGGGGTGAGCACGCCGTCGTCCACCATGACGTAGCCGCGGCCCATGGTCAGCAGCGCCACCGGACGGCCCGCGGAGTTGCTGCCCACCATGGGCCCCAGGTCCTGCGTCCACCACGGGCCGTCCAGCCGTACGAGCCGGGTCCTGACGCCGGAGGCCAGCGCTATCGCCTGCAGGTCGCCCACCGGGCGGTCCTGGCTGCCGCGCCGCACCGGCGGCCGGACCTCGAACCCCTGGTGCGCCGCCACCAGCCGGGCCGCGGCCAGCGCGGGCGGATCGTTGGCCACGTCGGCCAGTTTCACCTGGACCTCGGTGTCCCGCAGCACGGCGTCGAAGCTCCGTACGGCCTGCGTCAGCACGGTGCTCTCGCGTTCACGCAGGCCGGCCAGGGCGGCGCGCTCCTCCTCGCGTCGCCGTTCGATGCGTTCGTCGACGGTGGCCAGCAGGCGGGCGGCATGGGCGGCGAGGAACTCGCAGAGCAGGCCCTCGTCGAAGACCGAGTGCAGCGAGCGGGTCCGCAGCCGGGTCCTGGTGCGGGCGACCAGCCAGTCCCTTTCGGTCAGGCAGATGTCGCTGCCCGCGCCGAGCACCAGATCGTTGCCGTCGCCGACCTCCACGTCACCCGCCTCGACGCGCACGCAGCGCACGCCGTCGACCGATCGCACGGCGCGGCCCGCGTCCAGCTCGGCCGTCCCGTTGACGGGCAGTGGGACGAACTGGCGGGGCGGCAGGGGAGCGGGCAGCGCCCGGGACAGCAGTTCGATGCCGCCGCTGAGTCCCTTCACCAGCCAGGCGGCGGCCTCGGCGGGCAGCTCGTGCAGAACCGCGACCGGGACGTCGGCGAGTACGGCGCCGGGCACCGGGCGGGCCACGATCACGTGGCGCGGACCCGACCGCACCCCGCAGGCCAGCACCGTGCCCGCCTCGGCCCGGCCCAGGAAGTTCCAGCGGCCGTCCAGCTCGCCGTCGGCGGTCCGGACCGCGAACAGGTCCACCAGGCCCGACTCGACCAGCAGCATCCGCCCGGGGTTGTCGAGGATCATGAACCGCTCGGTGCCGAGGTCCAGCGGGATGGCGACCCCGGCGAGAGCGGCGGGGCTCACAGTCCCCCTCCGGTGTTGAACAGCCGCGTGTAGATGCCGTCGGCGGCGAGCAGCTCCTCGTGGATGCCGCGCTCGGCGACCTCGCCGCGGTCCAGGACGATGATCTCGTCGGCGTCGCGGATGGTGGACAGCCGATGGGCCATCAGCAGGCAGGCGCAGCCGCGGCGGCGCAGGTTGTCCATGATGACGTGCTCCGTCTCTGGGTCCAGGGCGCTGGTGGCCTCGTCGAGGATCAGCAGGGTCGGCTCGGCGGCCAGGGCGCGGGCCAGTTCGAGTCGCTGCCGCTGGCCGCCGCTGAAGTTGCGGCCGTCCTCGCGGACGAACGAGTTGATCCCGCCGGGACGGGCCAGCACGGCGTCGTAGACGGCGGCGTCGCGGAGCGCGTCGAGCACCACCTCGTCGGGGACCGCCTCGTCCCACAGGGTCAGGTTGTCGCGTACGGTCCCGGCGAACAGCACGATGTCCTGGTCGACGTAGGCCATCGAGCCGGCGAGCACGGTGCGCGGGATCTCGTCCAGCGGGTGGCCGTCGAGCAGGATCTGGCCGGCGCGGGGCTCGTACAGGCCGGTCAGCAGGCGGCCCAGGGTGGACTTTCCGCTGCCGGAACCGCCCACGATCGCGACCCGGCTGCCCGGTGTCATGCTCAGCGAGAGGTTCTTGATGACCGGATCGCTCAGCGGGCCGTACCCGAAGGTGACCTCCCGCAACTCCAGGCGGCCCTCCAGGCGGGCGCCGAGTTCCGTCTCGCCGCCGGTGCGCTCGAAGCAGCGGGCGATCGGGTGCCGTTCCACGTCGTGGATGCGCTTGGCGTCGGCGCTGAGGTCCTGCAGGCGGCCGCCGAGGTTGGTGAGCTGGGTGACCGGCCTGCTCAGCGCGGCCAGCAGGGTCTGGAAGGAGATCAGGATGCCGATGCTGAGCACGCCTTCCACCACCCGCAGCCCGCCGATCAGCAGCATCAGGCCGGTGTTCACCGTGGCCAGCAGGGGCGGGACGACGACCAGCACCGCGGTGGGCACGCCGAGCCGCTGCTGGGCGGAGACGACCTTGGCCAGGAAACCCGCCCAGCGGGTGAAGGCGTCGGGCTCCGAGCCGGTGGCCTTGACCGTCTCGATCATGCTGAGCGTGGCGAAGGTGGTGCCGGTGAGGTTGCCGCGGTCGGTGCGCAGTGCGGTGACCGCGTCCTTGCGGGCCCGGGCGACCCAGCGCAGCACCAGGATGTTCAGCGCCGCCATGCCGACGCCGATGACGCCGAGCAGCACGTCGTAGCGGACCAGCAGGGCGGCGTAGAACGTCACCAGGACCATGTTGATCACTGTCAGCGCGAGGTCGCGGGAGAGGATCTCGGCCACCGTGTCGTTGGTGGAGATCCGCTTGGCGACCTCGGCCGGCCGGCGTTGCAGGAAGAACTCGATGGGCAGCCGGAGCAGGTGACGGAAGAAGCGGGCGGAGCCGACCAGCCCGACCCTGATCTCCAGCCGCAGGAGGTAGTACTGCTGCACCGAGGTCAGCACGAAGATGGCCGCCGCGGTGAAGACCATGACGATCAGCAGCGGCGGCAGGATGTCAGGGGAGTTGCCGCTCAGCACCCGGTCGATGAACACCCGGTAGTAGGCGGGCCCGGCGATGCCGGGCAGCAGCAGCAGCGCGCTGGCCAGCAGCACCAGCGGCAGGGCGCGTCCGGACGGCAGCCGCCACTGGAGCAGCGCCTTGCTGAGCTTGGCGCGCTCCCCACCCGGCTTGAAATCGGGGCCGGGTTCGAAGGTCAGCATGATCCCGGTGAAGCCGGAGTCGAACTCCGACCACTCCATCAGCCGCGGACCCGACGACGGGTCGTTGATCGCGACCATGGTGCGGCCGAACCGGGTCACCAGTCCCTCGACCACGATGAAGTGCTGGAACGCCCAGAAAATGATCACCGGCCCGCTCTGGTCGCGGAGCAGTTCGGCCTCGACCTGGAATCCTTTGGCGATCATTCCGTAGGAGCGGGCCGCGGCGAGCATCGAGGACGCCTTGGACCCGTCCCTGGACACCCCGCACCGGCCCCGCAGTTCCTCAAGCGGCACGTGCTTGCCGTAGTGGCCCAGGACCATCGCCAGCGCGGCCGCGCCGCACTCGACCGACTCCATCTGGATCACGGTCGGCACCTGGTGGCGGTTCTTCCTGCGGGGACGCGGGGGCTGCGGCTGCTTCCTGGGCGCGGGTTTCGCGGGTTTCAATGTCGTGTTCGTCATCGGTGCCTCCTCCGCTCAGCGCCCGAGCACCAGGTTGAACGGCGTCTGCTCGCCCAGGTGGATGGAGGCCGACACGGTCACCTGGGAGTCGAGCTGCACGGGCGGTCCCTGCGCGGTCGACCAGGTGTATCCCGAATGCGAGTCCTGGTCGGGGATCAGGTCCACGATGATCATCAGGGGGGCCTGGACCGCCGCGTATCTCTTGGCGGCCAGCTCGCCGCCCACCAGCCCGGCCAGCGCCTCACCGGTCAGGGGGTAGCGGCTGACCGAGGTGACCCGGCCGCGCAGCAGCCCGAAGGCCGCGGCGGGCGCGGTGGACACCTCCAGGTCGACCGGGCGGCCGGGGGCGATCCAGGCCGCCCGGTCGGCGGGTACGAACACCATGGCGACCAGGCGGTCGTCGGGCAGGTCGGTCCGCTCGACCGTGGCGACCGTGGTGCCGACGGCGACCACCTGGCCGTCGCTGACCGTGGTGCCGACCACCTGGCCGGTGAACGGGCTGGCCACCTCCTGGGTCTTGCCGTCGGCGTCCTGCAGCTCGGCGACGGACTGACCGACGATCACCCGGTCGCCCGGCCGGACCAGCACGCGGCGGGCCAGCCCCGAGTAGTGACTCTGGATGCGGGCCGTACCGCCCGGGTGGGTGAGCACGCCCGGGGCGGCGACCGAGATGCGCAACTCGCCGACGAACGCCCAGACCAGCCCGCCCGCCATCACGATCATCACGACGAAGACCGCGATCCAGCCCCGGGGGGTGGCCAGCAGGGTGGGGGAGTCCAGCTCGTCGGGCTCGCGCATCCGTTGCAGCGCCTGGTAGCGGAATCTCATCGCGGTCTACTCCTCCGTCCGGGGCCGGGAGCCGAGTACGAGTTCCCCGACCGTGCCCTCAAGGAGCGGGTCGCGTCCCGAGGCGGTGGCGAAGGCCGCGGCGTCCCCGCCGCCCAGGCCGCACACGGCCAGGTCCATCGCGGTGGCCACCAGGTAGAGGGTCTGGTAGAGCACGCCCACGTGCTTGAGGACCAGCGGGTAGGCGACGGTCTCGTACTTCCACATCACCCGGCCGAACCGGGCCGCCACCAGCAGCACCACCTGTGGATCCGCCTCCAGCATGGCGGCGCCCCGAGCCTGGCCGACCAGCGCCTCGGTGGCCTTGCCCGGCTCGGCGACGAGTTCCAGCTCGTGCCGGTCGGTCGCGTAGTGCCACAGCCCGGGTGCCAGTCCCTCGCACGCCGTCACCAGCGGGTAGACCTCCAGCTCGTGTACGGCACCGCCGCTCGGGTACGGCCGGTCGGCCAGTTCCTGGCCGTCGCCGCCGGTCATGGTGCCCCGTCTGCGCAGGCTCCGGTAGAGCAGCTCGCCGAGCTGGGCGAGGGTGATCGGTCTCTCCTGGTCGTGGGCGCGGATCGAGCGGCGCCGTTCGAGCACCTCGGTGAGCGACGGGTCCCCGGCCGCGATCTCGTCCAGGTCGGGCACCGGCAGCGCGACGGTCCGGGTGCCGGCGGGCGGCGGGGAGACCGGCTCCGGTGCGAAGCGGTCCCTGATGGGATAGGTCCCGCCGTATCCGCCGACCGAGGCGGGGAAGCGGGTACGGGAGTGGAAGGCCAGGTCGGCGGGGTGCCACTGCGCGTAGGGGCGCTCGGCCACCTCCACGTCCCCATCGGGACCGCCCGGCGCCAGCAGGCCGGCCGTGGCCAGCAGCCGCAGCACCGGGGCGGGTACGGAGGTGCTCCAGGTCGCCAGCTCGCCGAGCAGCCCGGCGGCCTGCGGCATCAGTTCGACGGCCAGGTGGCGGCCGGGGGTCTGCAGGGTCAGCGTGCCGTCCACCACCCGCGCCTCGGCGAAGCGCGACAGCCGTACCGGGCCGGCGGGGGCCGCCGCCAGCAGCGTCGGACCCCGGCCGACGGAGAAGAGCCTGGCCACCGCGGTGCCGTCCACCGCCGCGGCGTGTTCGAGCAGCCCGGAGGTGTTCAGCCCGCGGAACAGCACGTGCCAGCGGAGCAGCCCCGCCTCGCCGTCCGCCGTGGTGACCGCGCCCGCCAGGGCGGCGTCATCGTGGTCGCCCTCGGCCAGCAGTTTCAGGGCCGTGCCCTGTCCCGGCGACAGGTTCCTCAGTTCGAGAGCCGTGGTGGTCAGTTGGATGCGCTCACCGGAGAACGACGCGTCCCGGCGCAGCCGGGAGACGATGATGGGGTTCATGGGAGGACCGTTCGCTTAGAAGAACACGTTCCAGGAGTTGATCTCGTCCTGGGGGGTCGGCCGGTCGAGCCAGCCGAGCCGTACCGGCGCGTCGTAGAGGCGGCCGGGTGCCAGGCGGCGCCAGAAGTGCCGCAGGCCGGGCGCCATCACCTTGACGACGTTCAGCTCCAGGTCGGGACGGGTCTGGTCGAGGACGATCACTTCGGATCCGGCCGCCTCGATCGAGTCCACGCACCGGCGCACGCACACGGCCAGGTCGGTGGGGGCGGGCGGGCCGACGGTGACCGGCGGGAGACCGGGATCCGGCAGCAGCCAGGGCTCCCGCTCGACCTTGGCCTCCTTGCACCAGGCCAGCATCTCCGGGTCGTCCACCCGGTAGAGCGTGTTGCCCTGCTCGTCACGCCGGTCCACGGTCGGCAGGAACTGGTTGAGCTCGGTGAGCGCGCGGAACGCCGCGATGCGCGGGTCGGGGTGGCAGCCGAAGCCGACCATGACGTCCTCCACCTCGTGGCGGCGCCGGGAGACCGCGGCGTACACCGGGATGCCCACGTCGGTGGTGAGGTCGAGCATCCACAGGTCCCGGTCCATGGCCCCGTAGAAGTCCCGCAGCTCGCCCACGTAGGGGTCGTCCAGCGAGTCGAGGTCGAAGGCGGGGCGGCGCAGCCGGTTGTACCACCACAGCGCCACGGAGTCGCGCTCGACCAGCTCGCAGATGCCCTGCAGGATGGCCTCCTCCAGGGTGTTGCCCGCCGCGCTGCCGTTGGAGTCGGCGATGCAGAAGAAGTGCTGGTAGAGGTCGGGGTGGCCGTACCAGCCGTAGGCGGCGGGGACCAGCCGTTCCTCGTCGTGGGTCAGCGACCAGGCCCGCGACCAGTCGAACGGCACGTCCTCCTTGAACGGGTCGGGCACCTGCTGCAGCCGGTGCGCCGGGTCGGCGTTCCACTCCTTGCGCCCGGCCCGCTGCTCGTCGGAGAAGAGCAGCAACCGGTCCGGGTGCACCGCCGTCGCCGGATCCAGGTCGGCGTAGGCGGCCCGGATGACGGGCTCGTCCCCCCGCCAGACCCCCGAGTACCGTTCGATCGCCTCGCAGACCGCGCTGACCTTCGCCTGGATCTCCGAGCGCCCCTTGCCGCCGCTCTGCCCGCGCAGGTTGCGGCGGAGCAGGTCCATGCTGTCGTTGACCATGGCGAAGTTGTGGCCGGCGGCGTAGCTGTAGGTCAGGCCGCTGGGGTCGGTACCGATCGAGACCAGCTTGGTGATCGCGCCCAGGTGCGGGCTGATGTGCCGCTCCAGCCGCGCGAACGTGTCCTGCGGCTGGTCGACCCGGTAACCGCCGTCGGTGACGTGGTTGGCCTGCCGCGGGGCGAGCACGATCTTGGGGTCGCCGTCGGGTGGCGTGCCGCACGAGGGGCACTGCGGCTGGCGGATCAGTATGTGCCTGCTGGTCTCCATGGTCGCCAGGTCGAGGGCGACCATCTGGCCGCAGAGCGCGCCCGGCTCGCCGGTCGCCACGATCCTGGCGACCTCGGCCGCCAGCATCCCGGCCAGCGCCAGCGGTCCGGCCGGGATCTGCGCGCGCACCGGGTGGAACGGCGTCCGCTCGCCCCGCTTCCCCGCCAGGTAGCGCTCCAGCTGGCGGTTGCCGCTGAGCCGCTGCGCCAGGCACGACCAGCAGCCGGTGTGGTCGGGATCGAGGAAGGGGCCGAGCCACGGGCTGACGCCGCCCGGCTTGGCCAGCAGCCAGGGGAGCCCGGACGCCAGCTGCGAGGCGTTGCGCCGCTCCAGGGCCGGGTCGAGGTAGTCGTCCACGAGCACGACCGAGACCCCCTCGGCGGGCACCTCGTCGATCGCGCCGGTGAGCACCTTCAGCCCCAGCTCGGTCAGGGCGGCCGTGACCGGGGCGGCGTCCACCCCCTCGGCGGCCGCGACGGTGACCGGCGTGCCCTTCGTGACGGCCGCCGGGTCGATGCCCAGCGCGTCCCAGTAGGCCAGCACCTTCTCCGGCAGGTCCGGCCTGCCCTCCGCGAGGTGCCCCGCCGCCTCGTAGCGGCGCAGCGTGGTCAGCACCGTGGTGAATGGAACGCTCCCGGCCAGCTCCTGGACGATCTCGCTCACCGTCCTGCGGCCGTCCAGGTAGGGGAGCACCGCCGCGGCGGCCTTCCCCGGCACCAGGAAGTCCTTCCCCTCGGCGAACAGGAAGACCCGGGATCCGTCCACGACCTCGACATGGAAATGGGCTTTTAGTCGTGGACTCTCCATCAGCATCCGCCTTTTTATATCAAGCTCTCGACAACCCTCTTCAGTGCGGATTTAAACACGGAGGGACCCGGATGGTGAATGCGCAAAAAATCGTACGCATCGCGCGGCCGATACTTAGGGCGCCGACGTATTCGCCTCGGTATCACCGCATTGGACGCCCGGGATCGGCGCCGGTGGCCCGGTCCTGAACCGGTATCGCCGAGAAAGACGGGCACCGAACCCGTTGAGATCCGTATCGGGAGAATGGGACGATGAGGCATGGCACCGCTTCTTCACAGAGACAGAGAACTGGCTGTCTTCCGAGAGGCTCTCGACGAACTACGGGCCGGCCGCCCTACCGTCGCGGCGATCCTGGGCGGAAACGGAATGGGCAAGAGTTCCCTGCTCGGAGCCATGACCGAAATGCTTCCCCCGCGCAGTCTGGTGCTGCGGGCGCGCTGTCACCCGAGCGAGAGCCATTTCGCCTACGGCATGGTCCGCCAGCTCTTCGACCCGGTGATGTCCGCCGGCGAGCGGCCCCGCGGGCGGTTCGACCACGCCGCCGCCGACGATGACGGCGCCGCCACCCAGGACCTGCTGATCAGCCTGTTCCACATGACCCGCGACCTGGTCGCGGAGCAGCCGGTGGTCATCGCGATCGACGACCTGTCCTTCGCCGACACGCCGTCGCTGCGCTGGTTCTCCTACATCGCGCGCCGCCTGGACGACCTGCCGGTGATGATGATCGCCACGCTGCCCGGCAGCCCCCCGGCCGGGCTGGGCACGGATCTGGCCAAGCTGCCGTACGCGCGGTTCGTCCAGCTCAGACCGTTCTGTGCCACCTGTACGGCCGACTTCGTCGCCGAGGCGCTGGGGGCGCCGCCCGATGTGGAGCTGGCCGCGCTCTGCCACACGCTCTCGCAGGGGAACCCGCTGGTGCTGCGCCAGCTGACCAGCCGGATGCGGCAGGCCAGGATCAGCCCGGGCGAGCCCGACCCCGACCAGGTGCTGGAGGTCGGCACGGCGGCCTTGTCCGCCACCGTGCTCGAATGGCTGCACGACCACGACCCGGTGGCCTACGAACTGCTCACCCAGCTCGCCGTCATGGGCCCGGACACCGACGTCACCGTGGCGGCGATCCTGCTGAGTCAGGGCGAGCCGCAGATCCGGCAGGCCCGCCGGGCCCTCGCCCAGGCGGGGCTGATCACGGCGGGGCCGCCCGTGCGGTTCCACAACCCCCTGATCCGCACGGCCGTACTGTCGCGCATCGACAACCAGACCCGGCTCGGCCTGCACGAACGCGGGGCCGCGCTGCTGGCCAGGCTGGGCGCGCCGGCCGCCCAGACCGCCGAGCACCTGATGCTCACCGATTCCGACTGGGGCGTTCCGGTGCTGCGCAGGGCGGCCACCGAGGCGGTCGCGGCCCGCGAGTACGACGACGCGACCCGTTACCTGCGCCGCGCGCTGGCCTGCTCCGACGATCCGGCCACCATTCACGAGCTGACCCTGCAGCTCGGCACGGTCGAGCTCCGCCACGACCTGGACGCCTGCGTCCGGCACGCGGAGACGCTGGTCAGCACCGCGCCCGACCCCGTCAGGCGGGCCAGGTCGCTGCTGAACCTGGCCAGCCCCGCGCTGGTCGCCAGCACGGTGGGGGTCCGGCCGTTCGTCACCGTGGCCCACGAGCTGGCGGGCATGGCGGACCCGCCGAGGGAGCCGCTGCTCCGGCTGACCGCGCAGGGAGTGCTGTCCGGGTACCGCGCCGGGCTGCGCAGGTCGGTGCGGATGGCCTCGTCGGGCATGCCGGACTCGGCCGCCAAGGAGCTGGCCGGCGCGCTGGCGGCGATGGTCGCGGCGAGCGGACGACATCCGGGCACCGCCAGGCGGCTGGCGGCGCGGGCCTGCCGGGAGCGCTCCCGCCGGGATCGGCCCGCGGGGACCGGGCTGGTGGGCGCCGCGCTGGCGTTCGGCTGGACGGGGCGTCCGGAGGAGGCGCTGGCCGTGTGCGGCAGGATCCTGCAGGACGCCCGCACCTGGGACCAGCCGGATCTGCACGCGCTCGGGCTGCTGCTGCGGGCCGACATCGGCCACCGGCGGGGCGACTCGGACGACAGCCTGCGGGACGCGCTCGACGCGCGGGAGGGGGCCGAGCGGATCGGCGCGCGGGTGCTGACCACGGCGGCGCGCGCCTGTGGCGCGCGGGCCCTGATCCGGATGGGCCGCACCCGGGACGCCGCGGAGCTGGTACGTGAGATGACGATGCCCGCGGACGCCCATCCCCTGATCAAGAGCCTGATCCTGGAGGTCCAGGGACTGATCGCGGCGGCGGCGGGCGACCACGTCACCGCGCTGAGCCTGTTCCTCGACTGCGGGCACCGGCTCTCCGCCCGCGGCATCACCAATCCCGCCTGCCTGCCCTGGCGCGCGCACGCCGCCAAGGCGTACAACGCGCTGGGCGAGCACACCGCGGCCCGGACGATCGCCGCCGAACCGCCGGCGAGCCCGGAGCACGCGCCGGACGCGCGGCCGGCGCAGGCCCAGATCCTGCTCACCCCCGCCGAGCAGCGGGTCGTCGAGCTGGTACGGCAGGGCATGAGCAGCATGGAGGTCGCCGAGCGGCTCTGCCTGAGCAAGCGCACCATCGACACTCACCTGGGTCGCATCTACCGCAAGCTCGGTATCCGAGGGCGGCACCAGCTGGCCGCCGCCCTCGGCCCGTGACCGGTCCCTGATCGGCCCCTGATCAGTGCGGTGACACCGGCTCGGTGGCCCGTCCGATGCCCAGCCTCGGCTCGGTGACCAGGTACAGCCCGGCGGTGTCGGCGCCATCGGCGGTGTTCTCGCGGTCCTGGCCCGCGGTCAGCTCGCCTGCCAGCACCATCGCGTCCAGCGGCACCGCACCGCCGACGCGGGTGGCGTCGTCCAGGTCGGTCAGGCCCGCGGTGATCGAGGCGAAGGCGCCGTCGGTGGGCGCCTGGGCGCCGCGGACGCGTTTCTTCATCAGCTCCGGATACTGGCCCCTGGCCAGGCGCTGCGCCAGCCAGAAGTAGCTGTTCTTCCCCCGGTACTGCTCGTAGAAGCCGGCGACCATGGAGAACATCCGGCCGTAGGCGTTGCGGTAGTGGGACTCGTAGAATCCCAGCGCCTCGCGCTCGGTGACCTCCCCCGCGTGCGCGGACAGGATGGTCGCGGCCGCCAGCATGCCGCTGTACATGGCCAGGTGCACGCCGGTGGAGAGCAGCGGGTCCAGGAAGCAGGCGGAGTCGCCCGCCAGGAAGTAGCCGGGGCCGCAGAAGCTGTCAGCCGAGTAGGAGAAGTCCTGCTCGACGCGGACCTGGCCCTGGAAGTCGCCGCCCGCCACCAGTTCCGCCACCGTCTCCGACTCCGCGACCAGGGTCAGGAACATCTCGTCCGGCGAGGAGAAGGCGGACCTGCGGGCCAGGAACTGGTCCTTGTGGGTGACGAAGCCCACGCTGTAGACGTCGCCGCTGAGCGGGATGACCCAGTACCAGCCGTTGGGGGAGGAGATCACGTTGATGCCGCCCCTGGGAGTGCCGGCCAGCAGGGCGCCGCCCCGGTAGTAGCCCCAGATGGCGACGTTGCGGAAGACGTCGTGCGGCCGCCGGTCGCGGAAGTGCTGCGCGGAGAGCACGCCGGCGCGGCCGGAGGCGTCCACCACGAAGTCGGCCGCGGTCTCCTGGCGATGCCCCTGGTGTACCCATTCCACGCCCACGGCGCGGCCGTCGTCGAAGCCGACCTTCTTCACGCGGGCCCCGTGGACCACCTCCACGCCCTGTTCGGCGGCGTGCTTGAGCAGGACGTCGTCGAAGTCGGCGCGGTCCACCTGCCAGGATCGCACCTGGTCGCCGAAGAGGTCCGGCCAGTTGATCGTCCAGTCGCGCTCCGCGCCCCAGCGGAGCAGCAGGCCCTCCTTGACCTGGTAGCCGCGGGCCTCGACCTTCTCCCGCGCGCCGACCAGGTCGATGATGGCCCGGCAGGAAGAGGAGATCGACTCGCCGATGTGGTACCGGGGGAAGAAGTCCCGTTCCAGCAGGCGCACCCGGGCGCCGGCTCGGGCCAGCAGCGCCGAGGAGATCGCTCCCGCCGGGCCGCCGCCGATGACCACCACGTCAGGCGCCATGGAATACTCCTCCCGCAGGAAAACTGCTAACCGTTTAATCCTCGCAAGGTGCGGTGAATATTGTTAATACGTATTTATACGCATTTATGGATTAATTCAGGGTGGTGAGGCCGAAGACCGCGCCCAGCGGGTCGGCGAGCAGTGCGCCTTCCAGCGGGCGGGCCCCGGCCGCCAGAGCCGCCGCGACGGCACCGGCGGCGTCGCCGTCGCCGTCGCCGTCGCCGTCACCGGCACCGGCACCGGCACCGAAGAACGGCACCCAGCCGGTCCTGGCGGAGGGGCGGATCACCAGGGGCGCGTCGCCGTACAGGCCCCGGTAGAACTCCGTCGCCGTCTCCCGGCCGGAGGTGTGCAGCTCGCAGGCGCACAGGGCGCCGGGCTCGTCCACCAGGACCACGCCCTCGTCCCTGCCGCCCTCCCAGAAGCCGACCGCCGCACCCGAGGGGTCGACCGCCAGGCAGAGCCGGCCGTTCTCCCCCGCGGGCACCGGGCCCATCACGATCCGGCCGCCCAGGCGCCCGACCTCCGTCCGGGTGTGGCCGAGGTCCTTGGCGGCCAGGTAGACGTTCCAGGACGAGCCGAAGGCCGGGCCCATCGGGCTGGGACCGAGGCCACCGATGATCTCTCCGCGCAGGGTGATCAGGTGGTAGCCGCGGCTGTTCTCCCTGGTGAACTCCCAGCCGAAGAGGTCACCGTAGAACTGTTTCGCGCCGGTCAGGTCGACAGTGATGTGATCAACCCAGCACGGTGTTCCCGGGCCGTACGCGGTCCGCCGGGGCATGGGGGCTCCTTCTGGATCCTGTCGTCGATGAGTGCCGCGGCCTCCTCCGCGCCGCCGAACTCCGGCATGAGCAGCCGGTAGCGGGGCGCGTCGGCCAGTTCCGTGGCGGCCGGCGGCCAGATGTGCGGCTGGAACGACCAGGGTTCGAGCCTGCAGCGGTCGTCGTCCCCCTGGCAGAGCCTGACCAGCGTGGGCGGGGCCAGCCTGGCGGTGATCGGGACGGGCGGGCCCAGCCGCTCGGGGCGGACCAGGACGGACTCCCCGGCCAGTGCGGGATGAGCCTGCCGCCAGATCGCCGGGTCCGGCTCCTGGCCGATCAACCCGCCGCTTCTCGCCGACTCCAGGGCGCCGCCGCGCAGGTCCAGCGGGATGTGGAAGGGAAGGGTGTGCCCGGTGGTCCGGTCGACCACGAGGAGCTGCCCCGACACCGGCCGCCAGGACCGGCCGGCCAGTGCGGCCGCCACGCCGGCGCCGGGCGAGCAGGCGCTGCCGATCAGCGCGACCGTCATGTCGTCCTTGGCCATGACGACGGCACGCATCACCAGGTAGAGATGGTCGAGTACGGCGAACGGAGGGAGCGGTGGTGGCATGGTGCTCCATCCTCGGAACACGCGACGCTGTAGCAACATCCCGTCGGGACGCTGGACCAGCAGTTCTCCCTCTGAGGACTTGTTGGTGAGAAGCTTCACGACCAGTTGTGGTTCGCCGGCCTCCACCAGATGGGGGCCGAACAGGAACGCCAGGTCGGTGGGGTCGAGTTTGGTCAGCACCATGACGGTCATACCGAAGAAACTCAATAACAGGGGCAACTATCCCCCCCTTACGGTTGTCCTAATATAGGCATTTCTACAACCAGGTCAAGCAGTGTCTACTCTCTCAGATAACGCCAGCCCCGCAAATACTGCTTTAGCCGACATCTCCGGACATTCAAGCAGGGGAAGGTGTCCGGAGTTATGAATCGTACGGATGTCGCATTGTGCCACCATTTTTCCTAGCATTTTGGCATTGTCCACGAAGACAGGCATATCCGAATCTCCGATGATCACCGTGGTCCTGGCCCTGATCCGGACCAGATCCTCGGCCGAGTGCCGATGCGCGGTGAGACCCGCCATCGCCCCGCTGTCCAGCTCGGCCCAGGAGTGCCTGCCGATCACCTCGCGTAGCCGGGCACGCAGTTCCGGATGGGCCTCGGTGCCGCGGAAGATGTCCGGCGGGGAGCTCATCCACAGCTCGGCCATCTGCTCCCGCGCGCCGCCCGCCCTGCGCAACATCATGAGCTCCAGGTAACGCCGCCTGGCCGCGGGGTCGGGGGGCGCACCGCCGAGCGTCGGCGCCGCGAGCACCAGGTGACGTACCACCTCGGGCGCCTCCAGGGCCATCTGCAGCGCGACGCAGGAGCCGAAGGAGAGTCCCACGACCCGGTCCGCCCGCTCGGCCGAGGCGATCTCGGCCAGCCGGACCGCCAGGGCGGGCAGCGTCACACCGGGCCGCAGCGGCTCGGAGCCGCCGTGACCGGGGAGATCCACACCGATGTGCCGCCAGCCGGGCAGCAGCCCCCACAGCGGTTCCCACAGGGTGAGGTCCATGGTGTAGCCGTGCACCCACAGCACCGCCGGACCCGTCCCCGACTCGACCACGCGCAGCCCGTTCACGCCGGCTCCCGAAAGCCCGCGCAGAACCTCCGGTAGGCCACCACGGCCGCGTCCCCGCCGTCGAAGCGGGGCACCACCCGCGGATTCAACCGTTCCCAGACCACCGCGTCCTCGGCCAGCGCCCGCTCGCTGCCGCTGATGAGCAGCGGCAGTTCGCCCCGCTGCTCGGGGCGGACGCCGATCGCCACCCGCGCCACGCACCCGCCGCCCTCCCGGGGCACGGCGGCGGTGACGATGACCTGCTCCCACCCCGGCGGCCCGAACCGGGTGACGACCACGCCGGGGCTGTAGGCGCACGCCAGGAAGCGCGCCCGGGTGACCGAAGGACCGGAGGCGCTCCCCGGCTTGGCCCCCATGACGAACTCGCCCTCGATGACCAGTTCGCCCTCGTCCCCGTCCCGGTGCGCCATCCCGCGGAGCCGCGGCACCTTGTGCACCTCGGTGAAGTGGTCGACGTCGAAGGCGTTCTCCACGATCATCGCCGGATCGACGTCCACCGGCTTGATCACGGCCGCGGTGAGCGGATGGGTCCCGCCCAGCTCCTTGAGCGCCCGGGCGAGCCCCCGGTCGTCGTCGGGGGTATCCGCGAGCCGGACGAACACGGCCTCGCCGGAGACGATCACGTGGTGCTCGCGTACCGACCACCGCCTGGTGGTGTCGCCCAGCGCGATCCGGCGGCCGTGGAACGGGCAGACCAGGCAGTCGCCCGAGAGCCGTCCCCCGTAGCCGAGATGCGCGCCCCGATGCGGGCAGTCGGCGTCGAAGACCCGGATCCCCGTCTCGTCCCGCACGGCCACCAGCCGCCGGGTCCCGATCTCCAGGGGGGTCACCTCGGCTGTCAGCTCGGAGGTGAAGGCCGGTAGGTACCAGCCGGAATGCGGTTTCTCCAACTGCGGTGTCATCAGCCCATCGCCTCCAGGAGCCGGTCGGCGGCGAGCACCCCGCTGGCGATCGCCCCCTGAACCCACGGCAGTCGCGTTCCCGAGACCGTGGCCTCGCCCGCGAAGAAGAGTGTGTCGGCGACCGGCTCGGCCCAGCGCGCGGGAGCCCGCTCGGCGCCGAGCAGCGGCGCGGTGAACGCGCCCCGGCTCCACGGGTCGGCCCCCCAGTCGGCGATCCGCCGCTCCAGCACCCGGGCCCCCGCCGCCCAGGGCAGCGCCACCGTGAGCATGGCCGACAGATCGGGGCCGGTGGCGGCCCGCACACAGGCGGCCGCCGCGTCCTTGGCCACGATCAACGCCTCGGGGCGCCCCTCGCGGCAGCTCACGAAGCCGCTGACGCCGTCCGCGTCGAACACCGACGCGGTCTCCGGCGCGGGCACCGACAGGGTCGCGACCACGCAGCAGCCGTCACCCGCCGCCAGCTCCCGGGCAGCCTCGATCTTGTGCTCGGGCAGATCCTTGATGGTGAGCGTGCCGTGGGTCACCACGGCGGGCGGCACGGTCACCACCACCCGCTCCGCCTCCACGGTCCCGGCCTGCGTCAGCGCGGCGACCCGCCCCGGCGACCAGCCGAGCACCTGGACCGGGCGCCCGGTGTGCACCTCCAGCCCCGCCGCCAGCCGGCGCGGCAGCAGGTCGAACCCGCCGGACACGACGTACTCTCCCGGCCCGCCTTCGTCCCCCCGCCGGGCCGCGGCCACCCCGGCGGCGCTGAGCCGCTCCGGGTCCGCGGCCCAGATCTGCCGGAACCACTCGCTCGCCACCGGGTAGGGCCCGCCGACGTCGCCGAGCCAGCCGTTCACCGACCCGCCGGCCCCGGCGCCCTCCGCGTTCAGCCTGGCCTCCAGCAGCCAGGGCGGATGCGGGGTGCGGGCCAGCGCCCCCATGGGACGGCCCACCCGCCCGCTGATCACCCGGGCCGCGGTCGGTCGCGGCGCCGGCCCGGTCTCCACGAGCCCGTGGACGGGGTTGCGGTCGCCGTGCACGACCTGCGCGCCCAGCTCCAGCGGGGGCCCGCCGTCCGCGGGCCGGAAGGTCCTTATCCGCCCGCCGACCCGTGACCTGGCCTCGACGACCACGGTGCGCACCCCGGCCCTGGCCAGGTGGTCGGCACAGGTCAGCCCGCTGACGCCGGCGCCGATCACGAGGACCTCAGTACGCATCCCCGCCTCCCAGCCGCACCGGGAGGGCGCGCAGCCGCCGGGGGATCAACGTGCCGGCCCAGGCCGGCTCCGGATCGGCCAGCGACGCGGCGGGGAACCGCTCGGCCAGCCGGGCCAGCAGCACCGCCCCGGTCTGCCGGACGAGCTGCGCCGCCAGGCAGAAGTGCGGCCCTCCGCCAAAGGCCAGGTGCGGGTTGGGCGTCCGGTCGAGCACCAGCTCCCCGGCCCTTTCGAAAACGGCCGGGTCCCGGTTGGCGGCGGCCACGATCGCCAGCACCCTGGCCCCCTGGGGCACCTGCCCCCCGGGCAGTGCCACGTTCCGGGTCGCGACCCTGGCGGTGAACGGAATCGGCGCCTCCAGCCGCAGCAACTCGTCCATCGCGACGCGCGCCGGCTCCCGGCCGCCCTCGCGCAGCGCGGCCAGCGCCTCGGGCCGGGGCAGCAGCCAGTACAGCGCGTTGCCGATCGCCTCGGCCAGCGGCTGCCACCCGCCCACCACGGCCAGCCCGAGCACTCCCAGCATCTCCGGCCTGCTCAGCCGGTCGTCGGCGGCCAGCCGGGCCAGCGGGCTGGGCGGCGCGGACGCGCAGTGCGCGTCCAGGAACCGGGTCAGCTCTCCCATGGCCGACCTGCCCAGCGCCGCCACCTGCGGCCCGGCCAGCGGGTCCAGATTGATCGAGGCCGCCTGGGCGAGCTGCGCGAAGACCTTCCGGTCGCTCTCCGCCAGCCCGAACAGCCGCAGGAAGACCGAGGTGGCCAGCGGGCCGCCGATCTCCGCGACCGCGTCGACCACGGACCGCTCCGCCAGCCGGTCGAGAAGCCCGTCCACGTCGGCGGCGATCGCCTCGGCCACCGACCCGATCGCCGCGGGTCCGAGCAGCAGCAGCCCCGGGGCGCGCAACCGGGTGTGATCGGGGGGGTCCGTGGTGAGCATCGACGGCGGCAACTCCTCGTCGCGCGCCCGCCCCTGCTGCCCGGCACTCGCCGAGAAACCCTGGTCACGCAGTACGGCGGCGCAGTCGGCGTGCCCGGTCACCAGCCAGAGCCGCGACGCCGCGTCGTGGTGGACCGGAGCGCGGGCCCGCAGCCAGTCGTAGGCCGGATAGGGATCGGCCCGTCCCGCGGGGGAGAAGGGGTGAGCCAGGTGGGCAGGAAAGCGGATCTGGGTGCCTACCGTCACGCGTCAGTCTCCCTTGCGATCTCTTACCTGATCAGCGCACACGCGCGTTGCGCCAGCCGAACGTCAGCGCGGTCAGCAGCAGGCCGCCGACCGCCCACAGTCCGAGGACCAGCGCGATGCGGCCGAGCTCCCACCCGCCCGCCGGTTCCACGACGGTGAAAGCGTCCGGCAGGAACACCGAACGGAACCCCTGCGCCATCCACTTCACCGGGAAGAGCGCGGCCGTGTTCTGCATCCACTCGGGAAGCTGGTGAAAGGGGTAGAAAACCCCGGAGATGAACTGCAGCACCATGAACACCGGCGTCACGATCGCCGCGGCGGACCGGCTGTTCGGGATGGCCGCGCTGTAGGCGATCCCGGCCAGCGCGCAGGTGACGGTACCCAGCGTCAGCACCCAGGCGAGGGTGAACCAGCGGTGCGCGGTGCTCGGCCAGGGCAACCCGAACGCGGTCACCGCGATGCCGAGCAGCAGCACCGTCTCCACCACGGTGGTCACCACGACCTTGACCAGCTTGCCGATGAAGTAGGCGGGCTTGGGCATCGGCGTCATGGCCAGCCTGCTGATGAGGCCGGTGTCCCGCTCGATGGCGATGTTGATGGCCAGCCCGGAGAAGGCGGTGCTCATCACACCGGCGGCCACGATGCCCGCCATGAAGACCTGCCGGAAATCGGTCTGGGTGCCCTCCACCTTGCCGTCGAAGATCGCACCGAACACCACAAGCAGGATCACCGGAAAGAAAAGGGTGAAGACCAGGGACTGCCTGTTGCGGAAGAACGACTTCAGCTCGACCGACGATCGGGCGGCACTGGCCCGCCACAGTCCGGGCAGCAACCCCTCCCCGACTTCCCGGCCGGGGGCACGAACGGAATCGGTGACGCTCACTTGTTCTCCTCCGGCTGTTGTCGGTGCCGGTCGATGAGGTTGAGGTAGATCTCTTCCAGGGTGGGACGGTGCACGATCAGCTCGGGCAGCTCGGTCTCGGCCCAGGACGCCAGCAGGCTCACCAGCCGGGTCGGCTCCGAGGTCAGCACGGTGACCAGGTCACCCGCGCCCGTCGGTCCCGGTTCGAGCACCGCTCCACGGGGCAGCTCGGGAAGTTCCCGGCCGGCCAGCGACTCGGAGCGCCGGAAGGACACGGCGGCCGAGGTCGTCGCACGCCCACCCAGCTCGCCCGGCGGTGCGCAGGCCACCAGCCGGCCGCCCGCGATCACGCCGACCCGCGCGGCCAGCGTCTCGGCCTCGTCCAGGTAGTGGGTGGTGAGCACCGTGGTGCGGCCGCGGGCGGAGAAGAACCGCACCAGGTCCCACGCCTCGCGGCGGGCGACCGGATCGAGCCCGGTGGTGGGCTCGTCCAGAAAGATCAACTCGGGGTCGCCGATCACGCCGACGGCCACGTCCAGACGGCGCTGCTGGCCGCCGGAGAGCTCCGTGGTCCTCTTCTTCTCGTACGTTCCCAGACCGACCATGTCGAGCACCTGCGCGGGCGGCAGCGGCCTGGGGTACATGGCGGCGAACTGCCTGACCACCTCGCCCACGGTGAGATCGGGGTAGGCGCCGGTGGACTGGCCGACCACCCCGATACGCGCCCGCCATTCCCGTGGGTCCCTGGCCGGATCCTGGCCGAGGACCTCCACGTCTCCACCGCTCCGCCGTCGCACGCCCGTCAGTATTTCGACGGTCGTGGTCTTTCCCGCGCCGTTCGGCCCGAGCAAGGCGAACACCTCGCCGCGGTGTACCCGCAGGCTCAGATCGGTGAGCACCAGGTGCTCTCCATAACGCTTGTTCAGGCCGGTGACGGCGACCGGGTCGTTTTCCGCGGCGGCGGAAACCATCGACTTACTCCTCCGATGGAGACGGGAACGGGAACGGCATGGCGAATTTGGAGATCCAGCGTGTTCGGTGAATTCGGTGAATGCTGGAGACTCGGTGGATCAGGTGCAGCAGCAGCACGGGCAGCAGCAGTAGTAGCAGGCCTCGGCGGAGGCGGCGCCGGCCGCGATGTCGGACAGGTCGCCCTCGCTGAGCTCGGCCGCGTCGACCACCGGGGTCTCGGGGATGTGCAGCTCGTACTGGCCGGTCGCCAGGCCGACCTCCCAGAGGCCGACCTGGACGTCCAGGTTGCCCTCCTCGTGCCCCTCGGGGATGTGGCGCACGATGACGATCTCGGCGTCCTCCGGGATGGTCAGACCGGACTCGGCCAGCGCGGAGCGCGGGTCCGCGTTCAGCCGGGCCGCGTACTCCTCGTCCGACCAGGCGGTGATGAGGGTGCGGGTGTAGGCGTTGATGAATTCTGCCCGCTCCTGCGGTTCGAGCGCCATGTCATTCTCCCTCTGTTTGTTTACCGCTGCTTTCTGCGTCGGCAACTGAAAGGACTTTCGCATGGCCTGCGGCATATACCAAGACTTAAGTTATTCGCCGTTGATGTAAGTATTGATACCTTCATCAACGCAGTGTTACATTGGCAGCATGCCACAGTGCGGATGTGCTCATCAATGACATTCAATACGTATATCCGGTACTCGTGAATACGTATCGGAGATACTTAAGCACCGTTAAGCGGAGGCGTCGGTGACGACTATCGGCACGCAGCTGCCCCCGGGCCCGCCCGGCCCGGTGGACATGGAACGCATGCGTAGCGACCCCCTGGGGTTCGTGACCGGCCTGGCCCGGCGCTACGGGGACGTCACCGGCCACCACGCGAACGGCGAGCCCGTGTTCATGGCGCACCGCCCGGATCTCGCCCGGCACATCCTCAAGGACAACGTCGGCAACTACACGAAGGAGAACACGCCCGACGACCACATGCTCCGCCCGCTACTCGGAAACGGCCTGCTCACCAGCGACGGCGCGGAATGGGCCCGGCAGCGCCGGCTCTGCGCCCCGGCCTTCCGCCGCAGCGCGGTCGCCTCCTTCGACCAGATCATCACCGACGAGACCTCGGCGCTGCTGACCCGCTGGCGTGCCGCCGCGGAGACCGGCGCACCCCAGCCGATCGATCACCACCTCACCTCGCTGACCCTGTCGATCCTGACCCGCGCGGTGCTCGACGTGGACCTCGGCGCGGCGGGCGACGGGTTCGGCCGCGCGGTGGACGCCGTCAATCGCTTCATCGGCCACTACGTACCCGACCCCGATCCCGATCCGGCGGACACGAGCCGCCGCCGGCGGGAGTACGCACGCGCCCGCGCCCTGCTCGACATGATGACGCGCACCGTCATCGCCTCCCGCCGGGCCTCTCCCGCCGCGACCGGCACCCTGCTCGACACCATGCTCGGCGCCCTGTCCGACGCCGACCTCCGCGACCAGGTGCTGACCTTGATCATGGCCGGTCACGAGACCACCGCCAAGGCCCTGACCTGGACCTGCTACCTCCTGGACCGCCATCCCGAGGAGGCGGAACGCGTCCGGGCCGAGGTCGACCGGGTGCTGGGCGGACGCCCGCCCACGGCCGCCGACCTGCCCGACCTGCCGCTCTGCCGCCGGGCCGTACAGGAGGCGATGCGCCTGTACCCACCGGTCTGGCTGATCTCGCGCCGCGCGACCGGCCCCGACGAGCTCGACGGCCATCCGGTGCGGCCGGGCACGCTCGTCTGCGTCAGCCAGTGGGTCCTGCACCGCGACCCCCGCTACTGGGACCACCCGGATGCGTACGTACCCGACCGTTTCGACGGCGTCGACCTCCCGAGTCATCTGTACCTGCCGTTCGGCGGCGGCGAGCGCATCTGCATCGGCCAGCACCTGGCGCTGATCGAGGCGACGCTGGTCCTGGCGATGCTCTCTCAGTCGGTACGGCTGACGCTGGAACCCGGTTTCCCGGTGGAACCGGAGGCACTGGTGACGCTACGGCCGAAACACGGCATGCACATGATCGTGAGCCCCCGATGACCACTCTCCCCACACCCCCGCACCCCCCGGCCACCGTCACCGACCGTGGCACCGCTCTCGACACCCCGACCTCGTACGCGGGGCGGCCGGATCCCGTTTCCGCAACCCCGAACGCCGGTTCGTACAACCCCGCCACCACCACCGCGGGTGGGCTGGCGGGGGAGCTGGCGCGGCTGGAGGCGCAGGCGGAGCTCTCCTTCGACGAGGAGCTGAACCTGCTGCGCGAACTGGGCCTGACCGCGTCGGGCGGCCCGCTGGTCGAGATCGGCGCGGGATCCGGCGCGATCACCAGGCGACTGCGGCGGGCGCTGCCCGAGTTGTCACTGGTCGCCGTGGACATCGACCCGGACCTGCTCGCCCATGCCGAGGGCGCCGGCGCCGAGCTGATCGTCGCCGACGCCGCCGACCTGCCCCTGGAGACGGCGAGCGCGCAGTACGTACTCCTCAGGTACGTCCTTCAGCACCTTCCCGATCCCGCACCGGCCCTCGCCGAGGCCCGCAGGATCCTCCGCCCCGGTGGCCGCATCCTGGTCACCGAGGTGGACGCCTCCTGCTGGGGACTGGCCGACCCGGTCTACCCGGAACTGGTGGGAATCCACGCCAAGATGGCGGCGACCCAGCAGGCCGCCGGCGGTGACCGCACGATCGGCCGCCGCCTCACCCGCCTGCTCCGGGACGCCGGCTTCACGGAGGTCGCCCTCCGCCCGTTCGCCACCACCAACGACACCCGACCCACGGATGACTTCGCCCCCCACCTCGGCCCAGGACGGCTACAGCCGCTCGTGACCGCCGGAGTGTTGTCGCTCCGCGAGTTCGCCCTCGCCGCCGACCGCTGGAACCGGTTCCGCGCAGACCCCGACGCCTGGGTGATGCTCCTCGGGTTCACCGCAGCCGGTACCGCCCCCGACGCCTCTCAGAACGGCCGTCACCCCACCGAAGGAATCCAGTGAGCACCAACGTCAAGATCTTCATCACGATCTTCTGCTACATCAGCGCGGTGATGGGCCTCGTCACCGCCGTCATGCAGGCCAGCACCACCCCGCCCAACACCCCCGGAGCCATCGGTTCCGGAGTCGTCGGCGGCATCTTCCTGATAGCCGGAGTGGCCCTGAGCCGCAAACCCCGCTACTAGCACGGGACCGTACGCTTCTCGGCTGACCCGAAGGGCGACATGGTGTTGGTGCTCAACAGCGCCGGCAACGACGACGAGATGAGCGACTGAGCGCAACGGTGTGGCGCTCCCGGTCGACCCGCGGCCTGAGGGCCATCCTGTGGTCGCCCCGGACGCGCGCCTCGTGCGACTCCTCCAGGGCCAGGAAGGAGCCTGCCCAGGTGGGAGCGGAGTGAGCCGCCCTGTCTCCGTGCGGAGTCCAGGTGGGTCCTCGCGGTGCGGGGGAGGACGTGGAGGCTGTTCTGCCCGAGCGCGGGTTTGACAATGCGCCGCCGGCAGGCTTACCGTTCGAACGGTATAGAGGTAGAACCTTTTTACCTGACGGTTACGGCGCAACGCCTTTTGGTAACAGTCATGCCGTTGGATGAAACCACCGAGGGCGGCACCCGCCGGGCCTCGCCGGGGGAGGATGCGCACGTGATGTCGAGGAACCGGCCCGAGACGGGCCCGAGCTTCCAGCAGGTGACCTCCGCGCGGGTCTCGCGGCAGGTGGTGCAGCAGTTCCAGCAGATGATGCGCGACGGCTTGCTCAGCCAGGGCGACCGGCTGCCGTCCGAGCGAGAGCTGGCCGAGCAGTTCAACGTCAGCCGCAACTCGGTGCGGGAGGCGATGCGTGAGCTGGACCTGCTGGGGCTCGTCGAGAGCAGGCACGGTGAGGGCACGTTCGTCCGGCTGCCCACTCCGTCCCAGCTGATGGCGCCTTTCCGGGCCGTGATCGAGCTGTCGACGCCCGCGGTGGACTCGGTCATGGAGTTTCGCATGGTGTTGGAGCCGAGCGTCGCGGCCTTGGCGGCGGCCAATCTCACCAGGGCGGGCAAGACGCAGTTACGGGAGGCGCTGGAGGCGTTCGAGCGCGTGGTCATCGACGGCGGCCCGGTCGAGAAGGTGGACGCGGACTTCCACCTCGCGGTAGCCCGGGCCACCGAGAATCCCGCGATCGTCGCCGTGCACAGTGGCGTCTACGAGCTGCTGCACGGGATGCGCAGCCGTCTCGGCCGCTCCAGCTACCACCCCCACGACCGGCTCGTCGCCGGACACCGAGCTCTGTTTGATGCGATCGTCTCCCGTGATCCCGAGCGAGCGACTCAGGTGATGCGCGAGCACCTCGGGGACGTCGCCGCGGACCTGGCGCTCGCCCGGGAGCCGGAGGCGGCCCTGCCCGCCGACTGACCATCCGGGCGGTGGCCGGGCCACCGCCTCAGCCATCAGAGGTAGAACCACTGATCCAGTTGTGCGCCGCGTAACCGGAGAAGAAGAGGACCAGGAGCGAGATGCCACAGGAGACCACCACCCGCGTCGTGATCGTCGGCGCCGGACCTGCCGGGCTGGCCCTCGGCAACCTGCTGCACGCCCGCGGTGAGCGCTGCGTCGTCGTCGACAAGTTCGACCGAAGGCAACTGCTCGGCCGGGCCCGCGCGGGCCTGCTCGAGTACCGAACCGTCGCGACGATCGAGCGGATGGGCCTGGCGAAGCGGCTCTTCGCGGAGGGGCACAGGCACACCGGCTGTGAGTTCCGTTCAGCCGGGCAGCGGAGCTACACCGACTTCGCCGAGCTGTACGAGGGCCGCTCGCACCACGTCTACCCACAGCAGGAGGTCGTGGCCGACCTGCTCGCGGGCCTGGTCGAGGCGGGCGGCGACGTCCGGCTCGGCGTGGCGGCGGAGCGAATCGTGGCCGGCGAGGACGGCGTCCGGGTGCATCTCGCGGATGGCAGCACGGTGCGCGGCGAGTTCCTCGCCGGCGCCGACGGTCAGCACGGCGTGACCCGGGCCAGTGTCCCCGAGGGTATCGCCACCGAGTACGAGATGCGGCACGAGTTCCAGTGGCTCACCCTCCTCGCGGAGGCGGCGCCGTCGGCCGATTGGACGATCTACGCCCAGCACGAGCGCGGGTTCGCCGGGCACCTGCTGCGCAGCGACAGCGTCACCCGCTTCCACCTGCAGGTCCCGGTCGGTGACGCCGTGGAGGCCTGGCCCGACGAGCGCGTCTGGACCGAGCTGCGCGCCCGTCTCGCCTACCCCGGCTGGACCCTCAACGAGGGTCCGGTGATCAGCAAGAACATGCTCGACATGCGCAGCCGGGTAGTCGAGCCGATGCGGTTCGGCCGGGTCTTCCTGCTCGGCGACGCCGCCCACATCATCAGCCCGTCCGGTGGCAAGGGCATGAACCTCGCCGTCGCGGACGCCGTGGAACTGGACCGCGTGCTCGCCGGCTTCGACGAGGCGGGCGGCGCCGACCTGTCCGCGCTCGACCGTTACAGCGAGCGCAGACTGCCCGACATCTGGCGTGCGCAGGAGTTCAGCCACGCTCTGCTGCACATGATGCACACCTACGACTCCACCACCCAGGACGCCGCATTCCGCCAGCGCCTGCAGCAGTCGCGGCTCTGGCAGCTCACCCAGTCCGAGGCGTACGCGACGAGCTTTGCCCGCAGCTACATCGGGCCGCTCCCGATCATCGGCTGACCTGACCGAACCCGAAGGAGGAGACATGGACCAGAACCTGTTCAACGAGATCTGCCTGAAGCAGTTGACGTTGTCGGGGGTCAACGAGGATGAGACGGTCGCGGTGCTGACCCGGGGGGAGGAGCGTGCGGAGTACGCGGCGGCGTTCATGTGGGCGGCGCAGAAGCTGGGCGCCGCGACGTTCCACCTGCGGTTGCCCCCGCCGGCGTCGGCGTCCGGGGCATGGGCGGTCGGGGACTCCGGGCTAGGCGCCAACCCTCGGGCGGTGGAGGCACTGAAGAGCGTGGACATGCTGGTGGACTGCACGTTCCTGCTGTTCAGTCCGGAGCAGTTCGCGATCCAGGCCGCCGGCACCCGCATCCTTACCGCCGTCGAGCCCGCCCCGCTGCTGGCCCGTCTGATGCCCACGAAGGAACTGCGGGAACGAGTCGAGGTCGGCGCCGAGCTTCTGGCCAAAGCGAGGTCGATGCGGATCACCAGCCCGCACGGTACCGACGTCACCTACCGGCTCGGCGTCTACCCCACGATGAGCGAGTACGGCTACACCGACCAGCCCGGCCGATGGGACCACTGGCCCGCCGCGTTCGTGTTCACCGGCGGCGCCGACGACGGCGTCGACGGCAAGATCGTGCTCGCCCCCGGCGACGTGCTGCTGCCGTTCAACACCTATGTCCAGACCCCCGTCGAGATCATCGTCGAAGCCGGGTTCATCCGAGATATCCGCGGCACCGCCGGCACCACCGGCCTCGACGCCGACCTCCTAACGTCCTACATCGAATCCTTCGACGACCCCCGCGGCTACGGCATGTCCCATGTCGGCTGGGGGCTCGACGAACGGGCTCACTGGCACGGCCTGACCCGGTTCAGCGGCGGCATGGGCATGGAGCTGCGCTCCTTCTACGGCAACGTCATGTTCTCCATCGGCCCCAACAACGAACTCGGCGGGCCCAACGACACCGCCTGCCACTTCGACATCCCCATGCGCGGCTGCTCGCTGTACCTCGATGACGAGCTAATCGTCGACGCAGGCGAACTCACCGTCCCCGAGATGCGCCCCACCGGCGGCCGGTGACCGCCATGACGACCACATCGACAAGCATCGGGGCGCCGGTCCGTACCCATCACATCGGGATGATCGTGCCCAGCTCGAACCTCACCATGGAAACCGAGCTGCCCGCCATGCTTCGCGCCCGCGAACAGGTCGACCCCGCCGACCGGTTCGTCTTCCACGCCGCCCGCGCCCGTATGCGGCACGTCACCCCCGAACAACTCCGGGCGATGAACGCGCAGGCCGAACGAGCCGCGGCCGAACTGGCCGACGCCCGTCCCGACATCGTCACCACCGCCTGCCTCGTCGCGATCATGGCGCAGGGCCCCGGCTACCACTGCGCCGCCGAGGATGCGATCACCGCCGCCCTCCGCGCCGAAGGCGCCACCGCACCCGTCATCTCCTCCGCCGGAGCGCTCCTGTCCGGCATCACCGCGCTCGGCGCGAAACGGGTTGCGATTCTCACCCCCTACCTCAAACCCCTTACCCAGGCCGTCGTCGACTACCTCGAGGACGCCGGGATCGAGGTCGTCGACTCCCTCTCCCTCGAAGTCCCCGACAACCTCGCCGTCGCCCGACTCGACCCCGCCGACCTCCGGACCCACTACCGGAAGCTCGACCTCACCCGGGCCGACGCCCTCGTCCTGTCCGCCTGCGTGCAGATGCCATCACTACCCACCATCCAGACCGTCGAGAACGAGACCGGAATCCCCGTTCTGTCCGCCGCCACCGCCACCACGCACCGCATCCTCACCACCCTCGGCCTCACCCCCCATGTCCCCGACGCCGGCCATCTTCTCAGCGGGAACGTGCCCGGGGTGGCGGCGTGAGCGGCCTGCACGGGGTGGCCGTCGACAAGGTCTACGCGGCCGCCGGGTTCGGGGCCGCCGTCCCGCGGGGACATCGGCCCGCGATCGTCGTCGTGGACCTCAGCCGCGGCTTCACCGAGGACCGCTTCCCCACCGGGGCCGACCTCTCCACCGTCGTCGCGGCGACCGCGCGGCTCATCGAGGCCGGCCGGGCCGCTCGGCTCCCGACGGTGTTCACGACGATCGCCTACTCTCCCGCCGAGGCAGCGGGCGACGCGGTGGCCTGGCTGCGCAAGGCGCCCGGGATGCGCGCGCTGATCGAGGGCGGCGAGGCGGCCTCGCTCGACCCGCGGCTCCCGGTGACCGCGACCGACCACGTCGTCGTCAAGAAGGGGGCATCCGCGTTCTTCGGCACGACACTGGCGGCGACACTGACGGCGGCGGGTTGCGACGCCGTGCTCGTCTGCGGCGCGACGACCAGCGGATGCGTGCGCGCGACCGCGGTGGACGCCGTGCAGTCCGGGTTCGACACGCTCGTGGTGCGCGAGTGCGTCGGCGACCGCGCGACCGGCCCGCACGATGCGGCCCTGTTCGACCTGCAGGCCAAGTACGCCGACGTCGTCGGGCTGGACGAGGTGCTGGCGCACGTGCGCGGGCTCGCCTCTACGGAGGTGACGGCATGACCGGACGAACACTGTCCCAGCAGGCCCTGGCCGACCTCGCCGACATGCCCGCGACCGGGCGCTGGGTCCGGTCCGGCCGGTTGCGGCTGCACGTCCTCGACTACGGCGGAGACGGCGTGCCGGTCCTCGTGCTGCCTGGGATCACCACCCCGGCGGTCGGGATGGACTTCGTCGCGCGCCGGCTCACCGACCTCGTGCACCCGCTCGTCCTGGATCCGCGCGGCCGTGGCCTCTCCGACGACGGCCCCGCCTCGACGGAGGTGTACGCCGACGACGTCGAGGCCGTCGTCGCCGGGCTCGGACTGGATCGGCCGGTGCTGCTCGGGCACTCGATGGGCGCCCGGATCGCCGCCGTCACCGCGGCGCGCCGGACGCTCCCGTTGCGCGGCACGCTGCTTGTCGACCCGCCGATGAGCGGGCCGGGCCGCGGACCGTACCCGACCACCCTGGAGGCGTTCCTCGACCAGCTGACCCAGGCCCGGCTCGGCACGACGGCCGACGAGGTCGCCCGGTCCTGGCCACGGTGGCCCCGGCGCGAGCAGGAGCTGCGGGCCCGTTGGCTGGCGAGTTGCTCCGCCGATGCCATCGCCGCCACCCACGCCGGCTTCGAGGAGGAGGATTTCTTCGCCGTCTGGCCCGCGGTCCCCGCCCCGGCGACGCTGCTGTACGGGGCGGAGAGCCCGGTGGTCACGGCCGCCGGGGCGGCCGAGGCCACCCGGGCCCGTCCGGACGCCGCGGTCGTCGCCGTCCCCGGCGCAGGGCACATGGTCTTCTGGGATGCCCCAAAGGCGGCGCTGGAGGCGACAAGGGAGGCGCTGGCGCCGTTCCGCACCGTCAGCGGGACGGCTCCGCCGACCTGAGCAGCGGGACCACCCGCTCGCGCAGTGCCCGTAACGCCTGCCGCAGCTCGGTGATCTGCTGCTCGTCCGGCTCGCCGATGAGGCGCACGGCGAGCTCGGTCATCTGTGCGTCGGCCTTTGTGAGCGCGGCCCGGCCGGTGTCGGTGAGGCTGAGGATGAACCGTCGCCCGTCCTCAGGATCGCGGGTGCGGTGCAGCAGCCCGCGCTGCACGAGCAGGTCAATGCTCTGCGAGATCGCCGCGAGGCTGATCGTGGCCTGCTCGTAGATCGTCGTCGCCGTGACCTGGCCCTGGTCGATCACCCGGAGCAGCCGGTACTGACGGGAGGTCAGAGGAGGCTCCAGGGCCGCCAGCGTCTCGCGCTCCAGCCGTGAAACGAGCGCCGCCACCCCCAGCAGCTCCTCGCTGTCGATACCCGTCACATTCCATCCTTTCCTCGCGGCCTGTCCGTCTCGTCAAGTGCTGACGATCAATTTACCTAGAAACTTAAGTGCCTTGACTACTTTATTTCCCGACCGTAACGTTCATTTCGCCATCGGACATTTCACATCTGGCCGACACTGGCCGGAGGAAGGTGCTGTCATGCGTTTGCCCATGCCTGCCGAACCGCTGGACATCCCCGCCGCCTGGGTAGGCCGAGACACCCAGGACCAGCCCGAGCTGTGGACCTACGAGTTCACCGAGCGCGATGTCAAGGAGCTGCTCGCCGCCACCGAGCGGGTCACCGAGCTCGGACTGGATCTGGCCGAGATCAACCCCCGCAACTTCCTGCTTGCCGGCCTCGGCCCGACGCTCAAGGCGGTGGCGCTGCAGCTGAGCCAGGGGCTGGGCGTCATGCTGCTCCGCGGGCTGCCGATCGCCGGGCTGCCCATCGACGTCGTCGAGAAGATGTACTTCGGACTCTCCACTCACCTGGGCATTCCCGTCGCCCAGAACGCCAAGGGCGACCTGCTGGGCAACGTGCGGAACGAGGGCGCGAGCTACGGACGGACGGTCCGCGCGTACCAGTCCAACGTCCCGCTCACCTACCACAACGACTCGACCGACGTCGTCGGACTGGCCTGCGTGCGTCCGGCGAAGAGCGGCGGGCTCAGCCGCGTCATCAGCGCGGTCAACCTGCACAACACGCTCATGCGAGAGGCCCCCGACGCCCTGCGGACGCTCTACGACGAGCCGAGCTACTTCAGCTGGAAGGGCGAGGAGCCCGCGGGTCAGCACCCCTACTACTGGGCGCGGGTCTTCAGCTACTACCAGGGCCAGCTGACCACCTGCTACTCGAACAGGCTCATTCTCGAGACGCAGAAGCACTATCCCGACGTGCCGCCGATCTCGGACGCGCACCGCGCCGCACTCGAGACCGTCGAGGAGATCGCGGCGCGCCCGGAGATGTGCCTCGACATGGACTTTCGGCCCGGTGATATCCAGTTCCTCAACAACTTCCACGTCTGGCACAGCCGGACCGGGTTCGAGGACCACGAGGACCCGGCGCTGCGGCGGCACCTGCTGCGCATCTGGCTCGCCGAGTACTCCCCGCGGCAGGTCTCGGTGGCGAGCACCAACCGCACCGAGCAGCTCGCCGAGCACGGCAGACTGCCCCGCCGTCGTGTCTTCGACGTCCCCGCCTTTGCGGAGTGACGGGCGGTTCCCCGGTGTTCACCAGCTACCCCCCCGGCGTCGTCGGGCCGAAGGACGTGGCGACCGGCCGACAGGCGATGGTGTCGAGCCAGAACGTCGCCGTCACGGACCTGATGCTCGACGTGCTCCGACAGGGCGGGAACGCGGTCGACGCCGCGATCGCCGGGTCGATGCTCCAGGCGACGGTCTCGCAGGAGATGACCAACCACGCCGGCACGATCACGGTGCTGTTCTACGAGGCGGCCACCGGCCGGGTGCACGAGCTGAACAGTTGCGGGACGATCGTGCCGGACCTGCCGCCCTTCCGGCAGGTCCCGGTCGGGCGCGGATTCTACGCCGTGCCGCCGGGGCCGTTCGCGGTCGTCCCGGGGTTCATGCCGGGCGTCAAGGAGCTCTACACGCGGTTCGCCACGCGGCCGTGGGCCTCGCTGGTCGAGCCGTCGGCGGCGGCGGCGCGCGAGGGGCACGTCGTCTCCTCCTTCGAGCACTACGTTGCCGCCGACATGCACCCGTACTTTTCCTTCACCCCGTCCGGGCGCCGGCACTTCGCACCCGGTGGGCGGGTGCCGCAGGTCGGCGAGCGCTGGGCCAAGCCCGAACTGGCCGACACGCTTGACCGCCTGGCGAAGGAGGGGCCGGACGACTTCCTCACCGGGCGGTGGGCCCGTGACTTCGTGACCCGGGCGAACGAGGTGGGCTGGCACATCACCCTCGCTCACATGACCGCCGTCCCACCTCGCTGGGGCGAGGGCACCCGGTTCCGGCACGGCGAGCACGAGATCGTGCAGCTGTCGCCGCCGCAGATGCAGGCCCCGTTCTGCAGCATCGTGCTGGGGATCCTGCGAGAGCTGGACGTCGTCGGGCTGGGGCACTTCGCCGAGTCGGCCGAGTCCGCCTACTACCTCGCCCACGCCCTGCGCCGAGCGAAGATCGACATTGGTCATCTCAACGACCCCCGCGTCTTCGAGGATCCCACCGAGATCCTCATGGACCCGGACTATCACCGCACGCTCGCCCGGCTGCTACGCGGCAGCCGGCCACGCACGAATCTCAGCGGGCACGTCGAGGTCACCGCGGGGCCCGCGCACCTGCTCGCGCCCTACACCGCGCCCGAGTACACCGACAGCTGCGAGATCAGCATCGTCGACCCCTACGGCAACTGGCTACAGATGATGAACACGATGTCCTGCAGCGGGATCCCGGGCGAGGTGGTCGGCGGAGTGCCGATGGCCGGCTGCCAGGGCAGGACCAGCCTGAACGCCGCGCACAACATCAGTGGCTGGTTCACCGGCGGCGGGCACGTACGCTCCGTCATCGGGAACACGCTGGTGCTCAAGGACGGCGCGCCGGTGCTCGCCCTCGGCACTCCGGGCAAGGTGGACGCGACGATCCCGCAGGTGTTGTCGAACATCCTCGACTTCGGCATGCCGCCCGAGCAGGCCGAGGCGGCGCCGCTGATGATGCCGCTCGACGACGACTACGTGCTGCGGGTGGAGAGCCGCCTTCCCGACGACGTCATCGATGGTCTGCACGCGTTGGGCATCCGGGTCGATCCCATGGAGGCCTTCAACTGGCACATGGGCTCGTTCGAGATGTCGTGGGCCGGCGCCGACGGGACGCTGCACGGCTGCTCAGGCCGGCGCCGCGAGGGTAAATCGGCCGGATTCTGAGCGGGTTTCCAGGAGGACACGGATGATCCACGAGGTGGGGCGGCGCGGCTACGTCCCGGCAGGGGAGAGCGCGGATGTGAGACGTTCAGAGGTAGAACCTTTTAACCAGCTACTAACACAACGACGTCCGACTGTCACAACAGCCGCGTTGACTAGGCCGTACGCCGCCGGAGCAGGCGGTACGCCCCGGGACGAGCCCGGCGCGACACAGCCGGAGCACCGCACGGGCAGACCGGCAGGCCGGCCGCGGCGGACGGGAAAGGTGTGGAACACATGACAGCGACGCGCAACCCGCGCGGGACGGAGATGCGCCTGGGGCTGTTCCTGGGCCGGTCCGACGGCTTCTGCGAGTGGCTCGGCCCGCGCAGTCAGGCGGAGGAATACCATCGACTCTCCTACAGCCGCGACCTCGCGGCACTCGCCGAGCGCGGCCGGTTCGACCTGGTCTTCCGGGCCGACGGGCTGGAGATCAGCCCGTCGAAGCTGGGTCGCAAGGCGATGTTCGGGCTGGAGCCGCTCGTGCACCTGGCCGCCCTGGCCGGTGTCACCGAGCACGTCGGACTGGTCGGGACGCTCAACACGACCTTCAGTGACCCGTACGTGTCGGCCCGCCAGTTCGCGACGCTCGACCACCTCAGCGACGGGCGCGCGGGCTGGAACATGGTGACCACCCCTGGCTCGGTGAAGAACTTCACGAACAAGGAGGTGCTCGCCCACAACGCCGCCTACGACCGGGCCGAGGAGTTCGTCCGGCTGGCCGAGGCACTGTGGACGAGCTGGGAGCCGGACGCGCTGGTGGTCGACCGCGCGGCGCAGGTCTTCGCCGACGGTTCGAAGGTTCATCCGGTGCACCACCGCGGCACGTACTTCGACGTCGAGGGCCCGCTGAACATCCCGCGAAGCCCGCAGGGCCGACCGCTGCTCGCCCAGGCCGGGATCTCCCCGGTCGGCAAGGACTTCGGCGCCCGGCACGCCGACATCATCTACACGGTGGCGTTCCGCAAGGATATCGCCCGGTCCTACTACGACGACTTCCGCTCCCGGGTGGTCGCCGCAGGCCGTGACCCGGAGCACGTGCTGATCATGCCCGGGGTCAAGGTCTACGTGGCGCCGACCCGCGCCGAGGCGATCGAGATGTACCACGAGCTGGCCCGCGGCATCGACGTTCCGTCCGGATTGATCCAGACCGCGGATGCGATGGGCGGGGTGGACCTGTCCGGGCTGGACCTGGACGATAAGGTACCGACCGAGCGGCTCGACGTGATCGGCGGCAGTCAGGCTCAGCGCGGCAGGCCGGCGATGCTGCGCGGGCTGGCCCGTGACGAGGGCTACACGGTGCGCCGGCTGATGGAGCTCGTACTGAGCACCGCGGGCCACGGCGCGATCGTCGGCTCGCCCACCGACGTCGTGGACCACTTCGCCGACTGGTTCGACGACCACGCCGCCGACGGATTCAACATCCTCCCCTCCAACGAGCCGGACGGCGTGCGGATGTTCGTCGACGAGGTCGTCCCGATCCTGCAGGAGCGCGGCTACGTCAAGACCCAGTACCGGGAGGGGACGCTCCGGGACAAGCTCGGGCTCCCACCCGCTTATCCGGCCTGAACCGCCGGACGCCACTCCATCACCACGAACCCCCCGCCGCCGCGTGCGGACGACCCGCCGGGTCGACCAACGACAGGGAAGGAGGCCAATGTGCGGGCCTCTAAAAGGCCGTCCCCGACCGGGGGCAGCGCCACATTACCGATGGCGATCGTCAAACGGGTCGTCTACGTCGTCCCTCTGCTGCTCGGCGTCGTCAGCCTGACCTTCGTGCTGCTGCAGCTAGCGCCAGGTGACATCGTCAGCGCGAGCGTCGGCGATTTCCCCGCCTCGGAGGAGTACCTCGCCGAGCGGCGCGCGGCGCTCGGGCTCGACAAGCCCGTTGTGCTGCAGTACCTGCAGTACCTCGGCAGCGTGTTCCAAGGCGACCTGGGCTACTCCTTCGCCAACCGGCAAGCGGTGCTCCCGCTCGTCCTGGAACGGCTCGGCGCGACGGTCCTGCTGATCGTGACGGCCACCGCGATCGCCGTCACGATCGGCATCCCGGCGGGCATCCTCGCCGCGACCACCCGGCGGCGCGCGCTCGACAACAGCGTGAACGTCCTGGCCCTCGTCGGCTTCAGCGTCCCGGCGTTCTGGCTGGCCCAGATGGCACTGCTGGCCTTCGCGCTCAACCTCGGCTGGTTCCCGACGCAGGGGATGACGACCATCGGCGTCCCCGGCGGGACGTTCGCGTCCGTGCTGGACGTCGCCTCCCACCTCGTCCTCCCGGCCTGCGTTGTGGCGGTCCCGGAGACCGCGCTGATCGCCCGGATCACCCGGACCACGGCCAAGGGCGTGCTCGACTCGGGCTACATCCTCACCGCGGTCTCCAAGGGGCTCACGCACCGCGCGATCGTACGCCGGCACGTCATACGGAACTCGTTGCTGCCCACGGTCACCGTTCTCGGCTACACGTTCGGGACGTTGGTCGGCGGGTCCATCCTCGTCGAGACCGTGTTCGGCTGGCCGGGCATGGGCAGCCTTCTCTACCAGGCGATCCTCAACCGGGACACGTCGGTCGTGCTCGGCACCGTCGTCGTGGTCGCGGTGCTGACCCTGCTGGTCAACGTCGTCACCGACATCGTCTACGGGATCGTCGATCCCCGGATCCGGGAGGCGACGTCGCTGTGACCGTCCTGCAGGAACGTTCCACCGTGGCCGCACGGCCCTGGCTGCGGCTGCCTCGCGCCACTCTTCTGACCGCGACCGCGGTGGGCTGTGTCGTGTTGTTCGCCCTGGCCGGGTTGCTGGCGCCGATCGTCGCGACGCACGACCCGTTCGCGGTCTCACCCGACATCCTTCAGTCGCCGTCGGCGGCCCACCTGCTGGGCACCGACGAGCTCGGCAAGGACATCTTCTCCCAGCTGGTACACGGCGCGCGGGTCTCACTCACCATCGGGCTCGCCGCCGGGCTCGGCTCACTGCTCATCGGCCTGGTCGTGGGCGGCATCGCGGGCTACGCCGGCGGCACCGTCGACTCCGTGCTGATGCGGGTCGCGGAGGTCTTCCAGATCCTGCCCGCGATGATCGTGGCCCTGGTGATCGTCGCCGTCATCGGGCGCGGGACCGGGCTGACGGCGGTGGCAGTGATCGTCGCGCTCTGGCCACAGGCCGCGCGCATCGTCCGCGGCCAGTACCTGCAGCTACGCGGGGCCGAGTTCGTCGACGCCGCGCGGCTGGCGCGTACCCCCGCGTGGCGCGTCATCTCCGTCGAGATCTTCCCGGTGGCGTTCCCGCCCGCGGGCGTGCAGGCCGCCCTCGACGTCGGGCGCGGGATGTTGCTGGAGTCCAGCCTGAGCTTCCTCGGGCTCGGCGACCCGAACAGCGCGAGCTGGGGTGCCGTGCTCCGGCGTGCCCAGCCGTACCTGGGCGAAGCCTGGTGGTTCAGCATCCCCGCCGGCCTGTGCGTGGTGCTTATGGTCCTGTCTTTCAACATCATCGGTGACGCGTTCAGCAGCAGCGGCACCGCGGGACGGAGGTCGCTGTGAACACAGCGGACGGCGGCGCTGTGACGGCGTCCGCGCCGCCGGTCGTCGAGGTGCGGGGGCTGCGGGTGACGATCTCGCCGCGCGGCGGGCGGCCGGTCGTCCCGGTGCAGGATGTCGACCTGCGCATCGGGCCTGGCGAGGTCGTCGGCCTCGTCGGCGAGTCCGGCTCGGGGAAGACGATGCTCGCCCGCGCCGTCGCCGGCCTGCTGGCACCGGGTCTGCGGCCGCGCGTCGAGGGCAGCATCCACGTGCTGGGCCATGAGCTCGGCTCCGCGTCACCGGCCGAGCGCCGCGCGACGCTGCGAACGGACCTGTCCTACGTCTTCCAGGACCCGAACGCGCACCTCAACCCCACCATGCGGATCGGGGACCAGGTCGCGGAGGTGGCCGGCCCGCACGGCAACCGGGTGGAGGAGCTGTTCCGCTCGGTGGGGCTGCCCACGACGGCGGAGTTCGCGCGCCGGTACCCGCACCAGCTCTCCGGTGGGATGAAACAGCGGGTGGTCATCGCGTGCGCGCTGGCGAAGGACCCCGGCGTGATCATCGCCGACGAGCCCACCACCGCCCTCGACGTGACGATCCAGGCCCAGGTACTGCGGCTGCTGCGGGAGCTCGCGACCACCCGTGAGGTCGGGATCCTCCTGGTGTCGCACGACCTCGCGGCGATCAGCCAGTTCTGCGACTCGGTCGCCGTCATGTACTCGGGGCGGATCGTGGAGGACGGGCCGACCGCGGCCATCCTGCGGACGCCCCGGCACCCGTACACGAAGGCGCTCATGGGGGCGCTGTTCGACATCCACGCACCGGAGCGCCGCCCCGTGGCGATTCCCGGCTCCGTCCCCGCGCTGGAAGACCCCCCACCCGGGTGCCGGTTCGGTCCGCGGTGCGGCCACCGGACCGCGAGCTGCGAGCAGGAACCCGAGCTGATCGACGCCGGGTCCGGACGCCGGTCCCGTTGCTGGAACTGGGAGCAACTGTGACGACCACCCCCTCACCGACGCCGCGAGGCCGTGACCCGGCAAAGGACAGGCTCGACTTGGACGGCGTGTCGGTGCTGTTCCGCACCGGGTCCGGGCGCCGGCACCAGCAGGTGACCGCGGTCGACGAGGTGGACCTGACTTTGCGACCGGGCACGATCACCGCGCTGGTCGGCGAGAGCGGCAGCGGGAAGAGCACGCTCGGGCGGGTGGCCTGTGGGTTGCAGGCCCCGACGTCGGGGACCGTCAGCCTGGGCGGCGCGCCCACCACCGGGCCGGGGCTTGGCGGCGCCGTACAGATGATCTTCCAGAACCCGGCGGCGTCGCTGAACCCGAAGATGACCGTCGGCCGGATCCTCCGGTACGCGGCTCGCCAGGCGGGGGTCAAACGCGACCTCGTCCACGGCGTCGTCGAGGCCGCCCTCACGGAGGTGGGCATCGACCCGCCCGAGCGCTACCTGGGCCGGCATCCGCACGAGCTCAGCGGCGGGCAGCAGCAACGGATCGCGATCGCCCGCGCGCTGCTGCACCGCCCGCGCTTCCTCGTCGCCGACGAGCCCACCTCCGCCCTCGACGTCTCGGTCCGGGTTCAGATCATCGATCTGCTCCACGACGTCCAGGCCCGGCACGGCACCGGGATCCTGTTCATCACGCATGACCTGTCGGTGGTCCGGGCGATCGCTGACCGGATCGCCGTGGTCTACCTCGGCCGGATCGTCGAGAGCGGGACGGCCGACGAGGTCTTCGCCCGGCCCGCACACCCGTACACGAAGGCGCTGCTCGGCTCCACCCCGAGCCTCACCGCCACCGGAGACGCCGAACTGCTGCACGGCGAGCCCGCCAACGCCGTGGAGCGTCCCACCGGCTGTCACTTCCACCCCCGGTGCCCGATCGCCGAGTCGCCCCGGTGCGTGGACGACGATCCCGCGCCGGTCGTGCTGGACGGCACGCACACCGCCCGATGCCACCTGGCAGGCATTCCCCTTGCCATAGCCGACTCGAATCCTGTTGAAGCGAGGAGAAACTCATGAGGTCAGCACGACTCCGCATGATCGCGGTGGTCTTGTGCCTGGCTCTGGCCGGATGCGGCGGAGCCGGCACGAGCAGCGCCCAGGACGACGTGTTCGTCGTCGCGATCACCAAGCAACCGCCACACCTCATGCGCATGTTCCTCGGTGACGCGACCGTCGGGCTCGTCGGTCTGGCGATCTCCGAGTCCCTGGTCACCGTCAACCGCGAGAACGAGGTCGAACCGCAGCTCGCGAAGTCCTGGGAGCAGCCGGACGACAAGACCTACCGCTTCCATCTGGTCCCGCAGGTCACCTGGCACGACGGTAAGCCGTTCACCTCGGCCGACGTCGTCTACAGCCTCACCGAGGGGCTCGGCGTCAACCCCTCGACGGCCTCGCTCAAAGCCATGATCGACTCCGTGAAGGCCGTCGACGACCTCACCGTCGACGTCGTCCTCAAGAACCCGTCGGGCGCCTTCCTCGCGATGCTCAACCCGATGAGCATCACGATCCTGCCCAAGCATGTCTACGAGGGCACCGACCTCATGTCGAACCCGGCCAACCGGGCTCCGGTCGGCACCGGGCCGTACAAGTTCCAGTCCTGGGAGGGCAACCAGATCACGCTCGTGCGCAACGACGCGTACTGGGACGGCAAGGCGGCGATCCCCACGGTCGTGTTCTCGGTGTCGGCCGACCCGAACGCCCGCGCGCTCGCGCTCAAGAACGGTGACATCGACTACATCAACTCCTTCGACCTGCCATACGAGGCGCTGCGCCAGCTCCAGAACACCGACGGCATCACCCTGGACACCGGGCGGGCCTCCACGTCGATGCAGCAACTGCAGTTCAACATGCGCAACCCGGTGCTCGCCAAGCCGGAGGTACGCAAGGCGCTGTTCTCGGCGATCGACCGGAAGTTCATCTCGCAGACCGTGTTCGGCGGGCTCTCCCCCGCCGGGACCGCCGCGCTGCCCGCCGACCACTGGGCCAACTCCGGCGAGGTCGACTACATGCAGGAGTTCCCCTTCGACCCGGTGAAGGCCGGGGCGGCGCTCGACGCCGCCGGGTACCCCAAGGACGCCTCGGGCAAGCGGTTCCCCATGACCCTGCGCTTCGACACCGGTATCCCGGGGTCGGAGCGCACCGCCGAGGTCATGGCGGACAACTGGCGCTCCATCGGGGTGGACGTCACCGTGATGGCCGACGAGCGCGAGGTCTTCACCGACGCGGTCTACGCCAAGCACAAGTTCGACGCGTTCATCATCAACATCGCCGCCGGTGCCGACCCCGCCATCGGCCTCTACCGCCGCTATACCTGCGACAACGGGCAGAACGCCGTGTTCGGCAACGCCTCGGGCTACTGCAACAAGGCCCTCGACGAGCTCTTCGCGCAAGCCAACGCATCCAACGACCGGGCCGAGCGCACCAGCCTGTACGCCAAGGCGCAGCGCGTCATCGCCGATGACCTGCCGGTCGCCACGACGATCCAGGTGCAGTACACCGACGCCATCCGTACCGAGTTCGGCGGCAAGGAGGGCTTCCTCAGCCGTGGAGAGGTTGTCATGCTCGACTGGAACGCTCTGACCCCGGCGGCCGCGAAATGACCGCGAGCAGCACCGGGGGCCACACCCCGGACAGGGAGCAGCGCTACCAGGACCTGCTGGCCTTCGCCGACCACGTCCACGGCGGCGAGGTCGACCCGGTCTGGATCGGCGACCACGTCGGCTTCACCGAGGGCGGCGTGCACCACCTCGTCGACTGTGGCGACGGCAGCCGGACGACCGTCCGTGAGCTGGGACCGGGCGACGTCGTGACCGGCAAGCGGGTCCGGCGGGCCTACAAGATCGGCCGGCCGGACGTGTTCGAGGCGCCCTCGCCGTGCGGGCGGTTCTTCGCCGGCGAGACCGGGCCGAACCTGAGCGTCCGCTGGGCAGCCGACGACCGCGGCGAGCCGCTCACAGCCGACGGCGTGGACGGGCACCGGTGGGACGTCAGGGGCGCGGCCTGGTCCCCGGACGGGTTGCGGTTGCTGGCCCGCAAGGTGGACACCACCGGCATGGACCGGCTGCACGTCATGCACTGGCTCAAGCCGAACAGCGAGGTGGAGGTCATCCCCACCGGCAACGTCGCGGGCCGACTGGAGGACGTCTCGCTGCATGTCGTGCACCGCGTCTCGCGGCAGGTCGTGCGCATCGACAGCGGGCCGGAAATCGAACAGGACCTGCGCCCGCTGGGCTGGAGTACCGACGGTCGCGAGCTGTACTACCTGAAGACCAATCGGTACCGGAACCCGTTCGTGCTCATGGCCGCGGACCCGGAGACCGGCGCGTCGCGGGTCGTGCACGAGGAACGCTCCTCGACCTGGGTCTCGTTCTGGGAGAAAGGGATGTCATGCCACCTGCTGCCCAGCAGGTCCGGCTTCCTCTGGCTCGCCGAGCGCGACGGGTGGGCGCACCTGTACCGGCACGACATGACCGGGCGCCAGGTGACCCGGCTGACCGAGGGCGAGTGGCCGGTCACCGGGGTGGCCGGCATCGACGAGGCCGGCGGTTGGGTGTACTTCACCGCGCACGTCGATTCCAAGCGGCCCTACGACACCCACCTGTGCCGGGTCCGGCTCGACGGGACCGACCTGCAGCGGCTCACCGACGAGCCGGGCACGCACCGGGTGCGGCTCTCCCCGGCCATGGACGCGTTCGTCGACACGCACTCCAGCGTGGACCGGCCTCCCGCGTCGGACCTGCGCCGGGCCGACGGGTCGCTGGTGTGCAGGCTCTCCCGGGCACGGGTCGAGCTGCCCGCCGGGGTCACCTGGCGGGCGCCGGAGGAGTTCACGGTCCTCGCCGCCGACGGCGAGACGGAGCTGCACGGGCAGCTCTACCTGCCGTCCGACTTCGACCCGGCCCGGTCCTACCCGATCATCGACTCGATCTACGCGGGCCCGAACAGCGCGTACGTGCCCACACATCTGCTGGACGCCAACGGGATCCAGTCCCGCGCCCTGGCCGAGCTGGGGTTCGCCGTGGTCATGGTCGACGGCCGCGGCACGCCGGAACGGTCCAAGGCGTTCCACGACGTCGTGTACCGCAACTTCGGGCGGCACGAGATCCCCGACCACGCGGCCGTGATCAGGCAGCTGGCCGCGAGCCGGCCGTATCTGGACGCGTCGCGGGTGGGGGTGTACGGGCGCTCGTTCGGCGGCTTCTTCACCACCCGGGCGCTGCTCACCGCGCCGGACGTGTTCCACGTCGGTGTCTCGATCAATGGCAACTTCGAGTTGCGCGAGGGCAGTCCAGGACCGGTCGAGTGCGTCATGGGCCCGCTCGCGGACAATCTCGACGGTTACGACTTCGGGTCGAACCTCGCGCTGGCCGATCGGCTGGAGGGCAAGCTGCTGCTGATCCACGGCACGTCCGACATCAACGTGCCGTTCTCGGCGGCGATGAAGGCGGCCGAGGCGTTCACCCGTGCCGGGAAACCCTTCGACTTCCTGCCCGTCAACGAGCAGCCGCACCACTTCAGCGGGCTGCACAGGACCTACCTGAGCATGGCGCTGGCCCGCTACTTCTGCGAGCACCTCGGTGTCGATGCCCTCTGACCCGGGCGAGCGCGGCGGGTCGGCGGACCTGCCGCGCGCGCCGGGGGCCGGGCGCCCC
>NZ_JBFAOJ010000018.1:0-125896 GCF_040675205.1 Streptosporangium sp. NPDC049644
CGATGGCCGTGCTGGATTCGTTGCGGGCGAATCTCTCGGACGCCTGAAGCCGCAGTCGTTCGCGGAACGCTCTTCGCTCGGCGGACAGTCCTCCGCCTTGTGCGTATCTCATGATGTCGGTGTACCCGGCAATCAAGGCACGTCAGAACCTACGACACCACGAGTTCAACCTCAGTAGCAACAACTCGGTAGCCGCTGTCACCGTATTCTTGGAGGCACACGGCCTTCTAACGGCCGTTGATCTCATCTCGGCCCGGGTGGACCCTGACCCGGGGTTCATGAAGCCGAACACTCATCTCGTCCGGCAAGCACTCGACCAGCTCGGCGCGGATGCAGCGCTCTCGCTCCTGGTCGGTGACTCGGTAACCGACATGCAGGCGTCCAAGAGCGCGGGCATCACCGCCGTGGGCTACGCCAACAAGCCGGATAAGGCGGATCAGCTCGTGGCGGCTGGTGCTGACGTGGTTGTGACGAGTATGGAAGAACTGGCCACTGCCCTGTAGAAGCCTGGACCTCGGCCCCCATCAGCAGCCGACGCTGTCGCTCATCCAGATGCGGGAAGATCACCTGAAACTTCGCCGCCAGAGGCCCACCGTCTCCTGCGTCATACCCATGCCACAGCAACAAATGGGAAACCCGGAAGCTGTGGCTTATTCATCGAAAAACCCTAATTTCGCGGAATTAGTTAAGAAATGCTATAGCGTCGTTCAAGTAATCGTACACGACCAGTGCTCTAGTGGGCTAGGTCTGCCGTAAAGTGGGTATCAAGAGTTTGCGGATGCGGGACGCACCTGTATTTCCGAATATCCATTCGGGTGCTGTTTGTTCTGCATGCTGATCTCGACTCGCCGGGAGTAGAAATGGCAGACATGGATCCTCGCATCGCCGAAAAGATCGGTGAGCTTAGCGATATGATTGCGAACGAAATTGGTCTTTCGGTCAGCCTTGGGGTTTCTCAGAGATTCAAATGTGGAGACTACGAGTGCACGGGGGGAGAATTTACTTGCAGTAAATTCCGGTGCACGACCTCCGCCTTCAAGACGAGTAGTCCGCGCGTTTAGGGTGTGAGTGGCGGCTAACGGTTAGGCCATACGAAAAATGGTTTTGCGGTTGAGTCGATGAATGCTCCAGTAGTTGGCCAGCAACCTACTCCTCGATGGGACGATTACTCATGGACTCACCAACCGATCACTGTCCGGTCAATCCGCTGGAGTATGCACGGTCGGTCTTGCTGAGCAGTGATCCAGACGTTGGGATGCTCCGCGATGCTCTCTGTGAGAGCCTAGGGCTTTCGGTACAAGCTGCCACCGGCTTCATCTATGAATCGGTGCTGAATATAAATTCGCAAAGTTTCCCTCCGCTAAATCAACTCGAACTGGTGCACACCGAGGGTTGCAATCTTGCCTGTGAGTACTGCTTCGAGAAAGATATGCTGGGGTATCGTAAGATGCCTCCGGACGTGGCGGTTGCGGCTATAGATCTCCTCCTGGACTACTCCGGTGATGAGAAAGTGCTGCAGGTCACCCACTTCGGCGGGGAACCGACCCTAAATTTTGCAGGCGTTCGCTACGCCACGCAGTACGCCGAATCCAAGGCGGCACAAGCGGGTAAGACGGTCAAGTTCGACATGACTACGAACGGCGTCCGCATCAACGAAGAGATCGCTGGGTACTGCGCCGAACACGAAATCATGGTGCTGCTGAGCATCGACGGTTTACGGGGAGCACATGACCGCTTCCGCCTTGACCGACGAGGTCGCGGTACCTTTGATCGGTCACTGAAGGCAATGCGTCTTCTCAAGACGTTCCAGCCGTGGATCGGGGTCAAGATGACAATCATGCCTGAGAACGTCGGGACGCTTTTCGAGGACGCCGTTGGCCTCTACGAACTGGGAGTGAATCAGTTTCTCATCGGTCACGCCACGGGTGTGCCCTGGTCTGACGAGCAGATCAGTGAGTACGGAGCGCAACTCAGCAGGCTCTACCTGTGGTACAAGGACGGTGGCCGTGACGATCTGGTGATCCAGGAGTTTGATGAAGAGGAAACCGACGCGTTCTTCGGATGCCAGGCTGGACGGAGCAGCATTGCTGTGACGGTGGATGGCGAGATATCGCCGTGCTCCAAGATTATGGGCTTCAGCAGTACGAGGCTCGTCTCGAAGCTGGGGGATGTCTGGAACGGGCTGACGCACATCCGAAACCGCATGGACATCGTGGGCTGCGAGAAACTCGAATCCGCGTGCGCCGAGCGTGGGGTCGCCGACGAGTTTAGAGGCGGGTGCTTTGCCGTGAACTACGGGGAGAGTGGTGATATCTTTACCCCAAGCATGCAAGAGCACGCTTTTTCCATGACTATCCGTTCGGCGTGCTCGGGCTGTTCCGCGCGGCGCGGAACCTAACAAGTCGAGGACGAGGCGCGCTCCTTGATATGAGATACCTCTTTTGCACGCACGGTAACCCCGGCTCGGTCGGACCCAGTATCGCCATCGCGCGAGAACTCGACGCTCGCGGGCACGTAATTTCGTTCGTGTCCGAGCCGTCTGCGGCTGCATGGCTGGAGCAGGAGGGGCTCGCCTATATCCCGGTGGCGGCGGACCGACCCACTGGCTTCGGGGTCAGGACATGGGCGGAGCCCGATAGGGCCATCCTGCAGTGCGCCTACATACGGGATGCGGTGCAGCATTTTGAACCAGACGTCCTGATAGGGCATCAACTCACTATCGGCCCCTACGTCATGGGCGAAGTCATGGCGATCCCACTCGCTGTCATCGGTCTGGCGGCGTGGATGTACCCGAATCGCCAGGGGGCAGGCCCTTGGGTGTACAGGAACGAGAGTCGCTGGCGACACGGAGAGATCGTCGCACGGCTCAACGCAGTTCGCGAAAGGCTCACACTCCCTCCGCTCGATCCGGGCGCGGAGGAGACGCCACTCCAGGGCGATCTGTTCCTGCTAAGGAGCCTACCGGTGCTGGAGGGAAATATAGAGGATCTGCCATCGCGGGTACACGCCATTGGCGCCGCTGTCGAACCGCTATCTCAGTCGCAACCTGATCTTGAGGAGTGGCTCGTCGAGATAGAGTCTGACGCGTGTCTCTACGTTCAAGAGGGTAGAACTTTCGACTCCCCAAGATTTCTGGATATCGTGGTCGAAGCCTTCTCAGGGACGGCGACACGTGTGGTCATGGACATTGCCAACATGGACGGCGCCATACCTCAGATGTGGCCGGAGAACTTCTTCGTCCGCCCGAAGATCTGCAGCAGCGTCGTCCTTCCCCGGTGCGGAGCGGTTATTACGACCGGTCATTCCACTGCAGTGCTTTCCGCCATCCTCCATGGGGTCCCACTCTTGCTACTACCAAATGGAAGCGGAACCACGGATATCGCGGCGCGATGTTTGGCCGCAGGCATCGGTGTGGTCGCGGAGACCGACTCCCTCACCGTAGCCTGCCTGAAACGAGACGTGGTGGCCCTGACCACCGCCCCGAGCTATGCCATTGCAGCCGAGTCAATGCAGAGGGAGTTCGCGGCGGTAGATTCTCTAACTCTGGCTGCGGATCTACTGGAGCGACTAGGCTCGACGAAACTCCCGGTCAGCCGGCAACGCTGACGTATTAACTCGGCGCAGTGGCAGGGGTCTACGCCGCCGCCGTCAAGCTCTGGACCGGCTCCATCGCATAGACGGCCGCCGTACACTGCCGCGCCCGCCGCACCCGGGCGGGTGCGGCGGGGCCCCTCCTTCGCTGAAGCGGGCCAGATGGCCCCGCGCCCTAGGCCTGGTGCCGAATACATGCCGAAACTCCTACCGGGAAACACGTTTCTGCTGATCAGCGGGCTTTCGCGGTAGGTCTGTAAAACCGTCGGCTCAGCCTATGATGGGTTTACCCATCATCTGCTACCAGCTGTTACAGCAGCTCAGAGGCCCCGCGAGAGGCCTCTTTGGGTTTCCGGTCCATGCCAGCGGGATGCCGCCCTGAGCAGGCGTGTATCGCCGCTCACTGGATACGCGCGGGATGGATCTTGGCATGTTCTCGCAGATCGAAGTGCAGATCACGGTAGCGCTGTCGGCTCTCTGCAGGTCTCCAACCCAGCCCTTCTACGTCTTGAACCGGGTCCAGGCCGTTAGTAGTCATGCTCCGGTCCCGAAAGTCTCTCAGGTCTGTCGGTCCTGAGGATTACCGTCGGTCCTCCTATGGGCTTGCACTTGTCAGGAGGACGACCGATGGCAGAGGTGCTGCGGAAGATCAACTATGAGGACGACGTCGAGTATGGACACTTCTATATGGGCGACTTTGGGCCGCATCTGGACGGTTTCGCGATCTCCCATCCACACCTGAGGGTGTCGAATTACCTGGACATCGAATGCGACATCACTCACGGTAGAGCTGATGTACGCGTGGAGGTCTGGGACGCCGAACCACCGGCGGCTGACGCTCCTTGGGTGCTGACCTGTGAGAACGCTTACCTCACCGGTTCGGGAATCGTCAGTGTGGGAAGTGAGGCGTGGCCTGACCGGCTGCTGCTGGGGCCTTCGTACTTCCTGTACGGCCTGCGCACCTACCGGGTCCCGTCCGTCTGGGGCAAAGGCCACGAGTTCTATGAGGATCCGCGGACCGAGCATGTGCTGCTACGGTTCTGGCCGATCCGGGACGTCTTCGACCCCGTCCTGCATGCCCGGCCGGAGAGGACGACGGCGGCGCCCCGGCCGTCCGCATACGTTCCCGCCACAGACTGGCTGGCCCTGCGCCGTCAGCCCGACCTGCCAGAGCCCAACACGGCCGACGATCCCAACAACGAGGACAGGGAGGCCGCCGCCCTCAGGCGGACCCGTGCCCGGATCGCCAGGCAGCTCAATCCCGACACTGCACCCACCTTCACGATCCTCAGGCGGCACGCGGAAGATCCTCGGAGCCCCTTGAGAGCCAACACCGGCGCGACCTGCCGGGCCCGGCTCTGGCGGTCGGTGAGGGAGAACGAGCCTGGTGTCCTCAGCGTCGACCGGCGGATCGAGAGTGAGGACGGCTCCCACAACGAGGTGCTGGTCTCCGCGATTGTGACCGTGCTCGACGAGGACGGCGAACTGCTGACGGTCCGGGACGCGACCGAGACGGAGGCCGCACGCCTGCTGGCCGTGGAGCGGGCCTGGCAGTGACGGCTGGTGAGCCATGCCTTGGGCGTACCCGCAGGTTCCTCCCCGCAGAACCGGTTGGTCAACAAGGCCGAGAGGTCATACGCCGGTCAGTACGACCGCCGCCTACGCAGACTGCGAGAGCGCGCCAGGCACGCCAAGGTCGATGAATAGTCGTTGCGGGATATGCGCAGATGATCTTCGGCGGTCGAGATACTGGAAGATGCGGCGACCCTGGTGAGAGGCCCTGTCTCCGCTTGGAACACAGCCCCCTTGAAAAAACTGCTGGCGGGAGCGCTTCGAAATCGAGGAGGACGGCTGCAGCTGTACCGTCCCGGAATTGTCGATCGGCCTGGGGCGTCCCATCGTTCCGGGTCAGGACGCTGACGAAGAAGAGCGCGAGCGCTATACCTGTTTCGACAACGTCCTGGTCGCCGGCCCGGGTTACTACGTACCACCTTTCATGTCGGAGGCCGGATAGTAGAACATGGAGAGCGATGGCGGTGCCGAGTTCGCCGAGGACCGTATCAACCAGTGGCTGAGCGTGTACCAGGCCAACCTGTTCTACGCGCAGGAGCGCGATAGAGGGGAGGAGCGACGGATCTGGGCGCGGGTCGCCTTCGCCGCACTCGACGGGCTCGAAAGGGCCGGCTGCCCCACGCAGGATTTGAACGTGCGGCGCTTCAACCTCCGGGCGTTGCTCATCGCCGGCCTTGGGCCCAACGGTGATCCGTGGTGGAGCCCGGATCGGCTGGCCGTGGACGTTCTGGAGGCTCCGCCGTTGAGCCTGGAGCAGGCGCGTGAGTGGGCGACGGACTGGGCCGCGCCGCGGCATGAGATGCAGGCTCTGCGCACCTGCAAGAACCTGATCAAGCCCATGGAGCTGGTCGCTGATCGGTTGACGGCGGGACCGGTGCGGACGCGGATCGAACGCTGGATGGATCTCAGGACGCATCTGCCTTGAATCGACCCGGGTTCGGTGGGGTAGGGGTACATCAGTCCAAGACAAACGTGCGGGTCGTGCCAATCCATATAGCGCTTAGGGTCGTTGAACTGGACTTTCCTCTCGAACTCCGCCAGGCGGGTCTTGGTCTGCGCGGCGGCAGGGCCGGTGAGCCGGTGGTAGTAATGGTTGATGATCAGGTTCCCGAGTCTCTCACCGCGGGCGAGAGCCTCCTCGGATTCGACTTCGTCGCGGAAGCCGGAGTCGGAAGGGTTGACTTAGCCCTGGGTGGTCCGCAGGTTAAGGTGGCCGAGCATCGTCGGGGCGGTAGCGGTAATGCCAACGGCACGGACATCCGGGGCAGCCAAGAGTGATGCCGGCTGGTCGCGCCTCCAAGGCCTCAGTCGTGGTGGGCGATGAGCATGAGCTGCCGCCACAGCAGCACCACGAACACCGCGGAGCCGGCGAAGGCGAACCAGAACGGCGCCGCGACACCGAAGTGGGTGGCCAGGAAACCGCCGATCAGCGAGCCGACCACCAGACCGGCGTAGACGCAGATGGTGTTGACGCTGCCCACCCGGCCCTGCAGTTCGCTCGGGACTGCGCGCTGGCGGACGGTGACCGAAGTCGTGCCCCAGATGAACGCGTGCGCGCCGAAGGCCAGGAAGATGCCTCCAGCGACCCACGGCGAATGGGTCAGGGCCAGGCCCAGGTGGGTGAACGTTTCGATGATGAGCCCGATCCGCATCAGGGCGCCGAGGCTCACCCTGCGGGTGATGGCCCCGTACAGGCCGGTGCCGATCAGGCCGCCGATCCCGCCGATGGTGGTCATCAGGCCGAAACCCATGGCGCCGAGGCCGAGCTGCTCCCGGGTGTAGAGGACGAGAACCGACCAGGCCGCACCGAAGGTGAAGTTGAAGATCAGGATCGTCAGCGCCAGCGTGCGGACCGCCGCGTGCCGGATGGTCCAGCTGAACCCGGCGATGAGTTCCCGTACAGTGTCGGGCTTGGGATCGTTGGCCTGTTGGCCGTGCGGCGGCAAGGTGATCCGGGAGACCAGGACGATCCCCGCCACCACCAGGAGCAGCTGGCCCGCGAACGGCCAGGTGAAGCCCAGGCCGAACAGCGCAGCGCCGATCGGCGGCCCGGCGAGCTGATTGAGTGTGATGAACCCCGTGCCCAGGCGGGCATTGGCGATGACGAGATCGTCCTTGCTGACCATCATGGGCGTCAGCGTGGTCGTCGCGCTGTCGGCGAACACCTCAGCGATGGACCGGAGCGTGAGCGCCACCAGCGCCGTCACCACGGTCACCGTGCCGGTCATCATGAGCGCGACGAGCGCCGCCAGCACCACGGCTCGCACCGCGTTCGCGACGAGGACGATCCAACGCCGGTTGTACCGATCCGACAGCACGCCCGCATGCAGGCCGAACAGTAGCGGCGGCGCCCAACCCACCAGGGCCGACAGCGAGATCATCAGTGGATCGCGAGTCAACGTCGCGATCAGCAGCGGGCCCGCGGCGGCCGCGACCCCGTCACCGAGATTCGTCAGCCAGCTCGACGCCAGCAACCACCTGAACCCTGTCCCCAGCCGGCCAGGCAGGACCCTCTCCACCACTGCGATCACGAGCGCAAAACCATACGGATCGAGGGGGTGTGCGGCAATGCGTTTTCGCGCTGTGCCGGACGGTCACGACAGGTGGGTCGACGATCTGGCATCGCGTTCCCCAGGGGAAGAAGCAGCAGGCCACGTCGTACCCTGCCTCGCGGGTAGCGAGCCACAGCGAGCCACAAGGAAGGCGGTCGCATATTCGATCTGTACGCGCCAGGTCGCGAAAAGCCGAACCGTCTTGATGTGCTCGGCCGAGACCAGAGCCGACGCGCCGGGCCGCAGAACAACAACGCGGTACGGCCCGACGCACTGGTGTGCGCGTCGGCACCGCGCGGGCGACGAGTGGCAGGGAGATGCCTGTGCGGACCCCCGTCCGGCCAGCCGCCCTGTCCCGATTTCACACGGGCCCAGCGCGGATGAAGCGTCGTCAGCGGTCGGTATCACGGGGCCAAGAGGTACCGCCGATGTCGGTGAGGACTGCGATACTTCCCGATCATGACGAAGACGCGCAGGAGACTCTGGATAGCCCTTGTCACCGCAAGCTCGATTGTCGTCTTACCGCTCACTCTGTCCGCGCCCGCCCAGGCCGCCGTTGACCCGCTCGTATCTCTCAAAGGGCAGATCGCCAAGCGGCACGCGGTGCGGGTGGTGGAACTGGGCGGCCTGCTGGCCGACAATCTGGAGATCTTCGCCGTGGAACAGCGAGGCACCGTCCGCCTCGGTGGCGTCGGAGTGGGTGCTGCCGACATGACCCGCACCCTCCGCCCCCATCGCCGGATGCGGGACCAGATGGCGGAAGGCCGTTGGAACGCGGAGAAGGTGGCCGCGGAGGCACAGCCCAACCGTTCGATCACGGTCAACGGGCGGCTCTACCGGTCCGGCAAGCTGTACGAACCGGTTATACCGGAAGGTAAGACGTGGGCGGAGGCAGGCGCGCGGAGCGCCGCGACGGCCGCCTACGGGGATCAGCCGATCAATCTGTTCGAGCCCACCACACTGAAGACGCTGCTGGCCAAAGCGACCACCAAGCGCCCCTCCAAGTACGGCCCGCGAAAGAAAGCCACCTACTACCAGGGTACGATCACGTTCAACCAGCTCCACGCCGTGTCACCCACCTTTCGTGCTGTGGTCGGCGGCCGATCTCTGGCAGCCGCCGGCAACACGAAGATCAGCTGGAAGTTTCGCCTCGACGACCTCGGCCAGGCCCTCATGCTCCACACCAACTGGCCACTCTCTGGCGGCCGACTCGCCGCTGTCCTCAGCCAGTATTCGCACGCCGCTGACCATGCCGGCCATGTCTCGGCCCCGCGCCCCGCCTTGGTCGCCGCTGCATCCTCCCTGACCGGAACGTTGCCTCGCCCCAGCGCCCTCATCGACCTGAGTTTCCCTTCGAGGGAATAGCGATACCGCTACCACGACGGCACGAGGCCGCCTGATCAACTGGCGCCGGCCCGGGTTCGGCGGACTGATGCCGCCGCCCGCCCGCTGACGATCCCCGTCGGATCTGGAACGTATGTTTGTCAAGATTGGCGCGGCCGCCCACTTCTGCCGAATCTCAGGCGCAGGACACTAGTAGGCCGTCGTCATCTCGGAGGCATCGAAATCGGCACGGGTCATCTCGTGGACCGCGACAGGCCGACCGTGCGCAGGTACGACGGTTTCGAGCCCAAACCGCATACCGATCTTGTCCATGACCCGCTTGGAGCGAAGGTTGTCGACATGCCGGATGCTGACCACGCGATCGAGACCGCAGTCGATGAGCCCGAATCGCAGCAGCGCCCCAGCGGCCTCCGTGGCGTAGCCGACCCCCCAGTGTCGGCGACTCAGACGCCACCCGATCTCCACCGCCGGAAGGATCTCGGGAAGGAAGGTCGGCTCCGTCAGCGCCACCCACCCGGCGAACTGCCCGGTCTCCCGCACGACCACGGAGAGCATGCCGAAGCCGCGTTCCTCCCATTCTCGTTGCGCACGGGCGATTCCAGCCGCGGTCCGGTCGCGATCCGATGGCAACACTGCCCCATCGCCTATGTAACGCATGACCTCCGGGTCGGCATTCATCGCGGCGAGCGGATCGATATCGTCCTCGTTCGAGCCACGCAGGAGAAGCCGCTCAGTCGTCAGCGAAACCACCGGCCGATTCTCTCAGGCCGTCTGATGAACACCGCACGCAGGAAGGTGGGACCCTCCAACGATTCCGCCTCCGGCGGGGGCGCTCCGGCTACGGGATGATCGCTGTTCGGGCCTGAGGTCCGCAGATGGCCGGAAGTAGCCATATGTCACCACTCCACCGATATCGTGCAATGATCTTTAAGGGGTTTTCCCGGGTCGTTCCGGGCTTTCCGGGCGGTACGCGAACGGAAGGCGACCCGGGGAACGCCCAAGGGTCCCGGATGGCTTCCGGGACCCTTTTCGTATGGTGAAACACCTCAGCCGACCGGCGCGTCACCGAGGCGGAACAGCGTCTACCGGACGATCGAGCGGGACCGGGGATCCGGCACCCGGGCCGGACGGGAAGACGATGTCCCGCCTGGCCGGTACGCGCGTCGGCTCCAGGTCATGTGATCCCTGTCATGGCCGGGATCCCCGTACCCGCGGGTGACGTCAGCCGAAGGTCAGGGCCGGGTAGGCGAAGAGCATCACGGCGCCGAAGCCGAGCTTGAGCATCGCGTCGACGACCCCGAACACGGGGGTGGGCACCTCGCGCGCCAGCCGCAGTCCGACGAACGCGTTGATCGCCGTCAGGACGCCCAGGATCGTGATCAGCGGGCCGTGGGCGAGGCCCATCGGCAGGAAGTGCAGGCCGACGACGAAAAGGATGCTGAGGATCAGCGTCCGCTCGTCCGCGTCCTTGTTCTTCGTGAGGACCAGGTAGATCAGGCCCGCCTCGATGACGAAGGATCCGACGAGCCCGGCGATGTGCGCGAACGACGGGCTGCCGAGGCTCGGAAGCAGCGCGCTGAGGCCGCTCGCGGCGAATCCCGTGATGAAACCGCCGATGAGGAACTGGATCCAGTACTTGTTGAACGCCCAGCTTCCCAGGAAGCCCAGGCCGACGAAGACGAGGAAGAGGCCGCCTCCGCGGATCAACGGATATGGATGATCTGCGACGGATACGACAATTGACATCATGTAGGCTCTAACCTTCCCCAAAGGTAAAGATCAGGCATTATCGCAGAACAGTGATCAATGCTGGGGCCGCCGGCCTGACGTTCATCTGCGAGATCCGCCGGTCGTACGGCGCGGGCCGGAGGCATCCGAGCTGCCCGGCGGGGGACTTCGACCACGGCCCCGGCCGACGCGGCCGGCCGCATCTCCCAGGCCGACTTCTCGACGAGATCGACGCCCCGAAGCGTCACCGTACGCACCCGGGCGTCAGGGAGGGCCGACGGAGAGGGCCGGACGGGCCACGGCTCGCGCGTGTCCCGGCGCCTCGTACGGCGGCGCGGTGAGAGGGGGCTGGGAGGATGAGCGGATGACCATACGTGTTCTGATCGCCGACGACCAGGAGATGGTGCGGCGCGGCCTGCGCCGTATCCTGGAGAGCCAGCCGGACATGGCGGTCGTCTGCGAGGCCGCCGACGGGGTGACCGCGGTCGAGATGGCCCGGAGGTTCCAGCCGGACGTGGCGCTGGTCGACATCCGGATGCCGAGAATGGACGGGTTGGAGGTGACCAGGCTGCTCGCCGGTCCCGACGTGGCCACTCCGGTCCGTGTCGTCGTTGTGACGACCTTCGACCTCGACGAGTACGTCTATCCGGCGCTGCGCCACGGCGCGTCCGGGTTCCTGCTCAAACGGTCGGGTCCCGCCCTCCTGATCGAGGCGGTCCGGGCCGCCGTGGCGGGGGACAGCCTGATCAGCCCGTCCGTGACGGTGCGACTGCTGAAGCACGTCACCGGATCCGGACCGGGGCACGAGCCGCTGACCGAGCCGCTGACCGAGCGGGAGATCGAGATCGCCGGTCAGGTGGCCGAGGGCAAGACCAATGCCGACATCGCCGCCGAGCTGTTCATCTCGCCCGGCACCGTCAAGACCCATGTGGCGAGCGTCCAGCGCAAACTCGGCGTGCGGAACCGGGTCGGCATCGCCGTACGCGCCTGGGAGATGGGCTACGCCCGTCCCCGATGACAGGGCCCTGGATGCAAGGCGATGCGGGGCGTCGAGACGATACGGGATGGCCGGGTCCCCAGCCGGGACGGTGAATATCAAGACAATGCCGGCCCGTGGCGCTGCGTACGCTCACATTCATGACTCGCAGCCGGATCCGCTTCCTCCTGTGCGCCATGGTCGTCGTGATGGTGCCGATCCCGGCCGTACTCGCGCCTCCGAGCGCGCTCGTCGTCGCCTGCTCGGCCACGCTGGCCATGGCCGCCGCGCTGTCGCGCTGGCCGTACCGGGGGATCACGCTCGCCGGGGCGGCGGTCGCGGTCGCGGTGCTCTCCTTCGCCGTCGCATTCGTCTACCAGGGACGGCACCAGTTCGTCGGGCTCTGGCTTCCCGTCGAGATGTGCGCGTTGCTGCTCCTTCTCGGGAGGGTGGTACGGCGGCTGCCGGGATGGCAGGCGGCGGTGATCGGGGCATCCCTGGGCGTCGCGATCACGTTCGAACTGCCCCTGCGCCTCACGCTGCGCATGCCCAATCCGACGGCGGAGACGTCGATCCTCCTCTGTTTCATGTCCTTCTTCCTCGTGGCGGGGGTGGCCGGTATCGCGCTGTATCTCAGGTCTCTGGACGACCGGCGGGTGCGCGCGGTGGCCCGGGCACGCCGGGCCCAGCGGCTCGACGTGGCCCGGGACCTGCACGACTTCGTCGCCCACGAGGTCACAGGCATCGTGCTGGAGGCCCAGGCGGCGCAACTCGCCGACCAGGATCCGGAGGGGGCGCGGGCCCTCGCCGTACGCATCGAGGAGGCCGGGCTGCGGGCGCTCGCGTCGATGGACCACATGGTGAGCGCGCTGCGCGACCCGGACGAGCGAGCCTCGGCGGAGCCGCCCCCGACCAGGGTGTACGGCTTGGCGGACCTGCCCGACCTGGTCGGCCGGTTCTCCGCGACGGGAGGGATCCCGGCCGAACTCCAGCGGGCCGAAGAACCGGCCGATGATCCGAACGGCGAACGGCCGGAGAAGTCGGCCGGAACGCTGCCGCGAGAGATCGAAAGCACCGCCTACGCCGTGGTGCTGGAGGCGCTGACCAACGTGCGGAGACACGCGTCCTCGGCGACCCGGGTGCTCGTCTCGACCGTCCGTACCGCCGATCCCGCACTGGAGGTGTCCGTCGTCGACGACGGCGTGGCCGGTGCGGGCGTCCTCGCGGTTTGGCGGGGAGGGGCGGGCGGCGATCGGCGCGATCGTCCGCAGGCGTTGACGGGGGAAGACCGGCCTGGCGGGGGTACCGGCCTGATCGGCCTGGCCGAGCGGGTCGAGGCGATCGGAGGCACGCTCACCACCGGCCGCCATGGGAAGGGGTGGCAGGTCAGAGCGGTTCTACCGGTGCCGAACGCCCGGACGGGAACGACCGTCGGCCCTGACTCCCCTTCGCGCGCCGTGACGCCGTAGGTCCGACCAGGGGTACGGGGACTCGCCGGGCCACCGGAGGCGGTCCGTCGCCGAAACATGTCCCGCGCCTCCGCGCGCTGTGACGCTTCAGGTCCGATCAGGGGGGCGGGGACCCGCAGAAACGCGTGCCGCGCCTCCAGCGGCACGGGCACGGGGAAGGCGCCGGATATCTGCCGAACGGCAGATGTCACCGAGCGCCGAGAGGCCGGATCCTGCTCGGGATGCCCAATCCCCACGCATCGGAGGATCTGATGATTACGCGCAAGACGATGACGTGTGCCCTGGTGGCGTTCGTGGCCGCGGCGGCCCTCACCGGCTGCGCGGACGCCTCGAAAGCGACACCGCACCAGACGACCTTCCCGTTCAGCGGCAGGACGCTGGACGTGCGGGCGCACGAAACCCCGACTGACCTGGTCGCGGCGGACAGGAAGGACATCAAGGTCACCCTCTGGTTCGACGTGAAGGGCACCAATCCGTCGTCGAGCTGGTCCTTGGACGGGAAAACGCTCAACCTGCGGGCCGACTGCTCCGGGTGGGCCGACTGCTCGGCCCGGTTCAGGGTCGAGGTGCCGCGCGAGGTCAAGGTCCTGCGCGACGGCCGCAAGACGGACCTGCGCGGTACGCCCTCGGCTGGCACGGACGCGGAATGACCCCGGATGACCCCGAACTGCACCGACGAAATGGAACAAAACGGGTGAACGGCACATCACATCACGTGGCGACGACGGGAACACCGATGCTCGAACTGGTGGATGTCTCCAAGGTCTACAAGGGAGGTAAACGGGCCGTGGACGGCATCTCCATGCGTCTCGGCGCGGGACTGCTCGGTCTCCTCGGCCCCAACGGGGCGGGGAAGTCGTCGCTGATGCGGGTCGCCGCGACGGTCACCCGCCCGACTCGCGGAAAGGTCCTTTTCGAGGGGACGGACGTCGTGTCCCGGCCGGACGCGCTCCGCGCGGCCCTCGGCTATCTGCCGCAGGACTTCGGCGTCTATCCCCACCTGACGGCCAGGGAGTTCCTCTCCTACCTGGCCGCCGTCAAGGGGTTGTCGGCCCGCTCGGCGCGGGTGCGCGTCGGCGAACTGCTCGAACTGGTCAACCTCACCGAGGCCGGTCGGCGGCCCCTGGGCGCGTACTCCGGCGGCATGTTGCGCCGGGTCGGGATCGCCCAGGCACTGCTGGGCGATCCCCGGGTGCTGATCGTGGACGAGCCGACGGCCGGGCTCGACCCGGAGGAGCGGGTACGGTTCCGCACCATGCTCAGCGACCTGGCTGCGGACCGGGTGGTGCTGCTGTCGACGCACATCGTCTCCGACATCGAGTCCGTGGCGTCCGACATCGCGATCGTGGCCCGGGGACGGCTGCTGCGACGCGGCAGCCCGGAGGAGCTCCTGAGAGAGGTGGACGGCCAGGTGTGGGAGACGGTCGCCGGGCCGTCCGACGCCGTCGCCATGCGGGAGCGGTACGTGATCAGCCGCATGATCCGTACGGCGGGCGGGACGCGCCTCCGGTTCCTGTCGCCCACGCCGCCGGGAGGCGACGCCGTACGGGTGGCGCCCGATCTGGAGGACGTGTATCTCGCCGTCATCAACGGTCCCGCCGCACGGGCGGTGACCCGGTGACCGCCCGGGCGCCGATCGCGCTCGCCGTCGCCGACTTCCGGGAGCGGGTACGGCGTCCCGCGTACGCGGTGACCCTGCTGGCGGCGGTCGGCCTCGCCTGCCTGGCCGTGCCGGACGCGGGCTCCCACTGGGTGCTCATGGATGTCGGAGGGTACCGAGGCGTCTACACCAGCGCATGGATCGGAACGGTCACCGCCCTCGCCGGCGCGTTGTGGCTCACGATGGGCGGGTTCTACGTCGTACGCGACGCGATCGCCCGCGACGAGCGCACCCGTGTGGGGCACATCCTCGCCGCCTCGCCGCTCCGCACGTCGACATATCTGATCGGGAAGTTCCTCAGCAACTTCCTGGTGCTCGCGTCGATGGCGGGCGTGCTCGCGGTGGCGGCGCCGCTGATGCAGTTCGCGCGGGGCGAGTCCGGCACGTTCGATCCGATCGCGCTGCTGCTTCCCTTCGCGCTGATCACGCTGCCCCCGCTGGTGCTGACGGCCGCGGCGGCGGTGCTGTTCGAGACCGTGCCGCTGCTGCGGGGCGGCGTGGGGAACGTCGTCTGGTTCGTCGTCTCGATGGTTCTGCTGATGGGAGGACAGACGCGGAACGCTCCTCTCGGGGGCATCGGGGTGCGCCAGGCGGCCGAGTCGATGCGCACCGCCCTGGTCGAACAAGGGATCGACGTCACCGACCGGGAGTTCAGCCTCGGCCTGACGTCCGTGACCGAGCCTTTGCGCACTTTCCAATGGGATGGCTTCATCCCCGACGCGGCTTTCCTCGGTGGTCGACTGGTTCTTCTCGCGGTGGGGATCGCCGTGGCGCTGCTGCCCGCGCTCTGGTTCGGCAGGTTCGATCCCGCGCGCGGTCCCGGCAGCGGATCCGCCGCCGTGCCGTCCAGGCCGGGCAAGGCCCGGGAGGGGGATCAGGACGAGATCCTCGGGGACCTCCCGCGCGGTGTCCGGGGAGAGCCAGGCATGGGCGGACCCGTCGGCCGTCCCGGGCTCCCGGTGACGATGACGGCGCCGGTACGTGGCCGGGCCTTCTGGCGGCTCCTCGCGGGTGAGCTGCGCGTCCTCCTTCGGGGCGTCTCGCCGTGGTGGTGGCTCGTGGTCGCGGCCGTGACCGTGGCCGGTTTCGCCACTCCGGAGCCCGCGACGCTGCTCCCTCTGGCCTGGATATGGCCGGTGTTGATCTGGTCCCGCCTGGGCACCCAACGAGTCGAACACGGCCTGGAGGGGCTGCTCGGCGCCTACCCGACGATGCGGCGCGGGCTTCTGGCGGAGTGGGCGGCCGGGGTGGCGCTCACCGTCGTGACCGGGATCGCGCCCGCGGTACGGATGGCGGCCACGGCCGACTGGGCCGGGGCGGGTGCCTGGGCGGGGGGCGCGCTCCTGGTTCCCGCGCTCGCGTTGGCTCTCGGCGTGGCCTGCCGTACCCACCGGGTCTTCCAGGTCGTCTACCTCGGCCTGTGGTACCTGGCCGTCAACGGTGTCGCGGCGCTGGACTACATGGGAGTGGTCAGGTCGGGAGGGCTTCCGGCCGGGCCGTCGCCGCTGGCCGTGGGCGGCCTCGCCCTGCTCCTGGTGTGCGCCGCCCTGGCGGTCCGTACGGCACGGCACGCCGTGAGGTGATCCGGCATCCCACCTGGTCGCGCGATATGGGTGGAATGTAACGTTAGGTAGCAGTGGGGGTGCGCTATGAATAAGATCATCTGTGTTGCGGCGCTTGCTGCGATGACCACGCTCGCCACCGCCGGCGCCGGACACCCGATGGACGGCGTGGGCAAAGAACAGGTCAGCCGGGAGCAATATCGGATCCTCCTCAACCAGTGCGGGTACGCCGATACCGGCGCCGCCCGGCGGGAGTGCCGCGCGGAGGTCCGGCGGACCTACACCATCGGGGAGAGAAACCCCGGCCTCGACTGCCGGACGTACGCCGGCATCACCGTGTGCGGCGTGCTCAAGCTGAGCAAGAGCCAGAGGCAGTGCGTGCAGGACTCCGTGCGGAGCGGCCTCACCTACCGCCGCTCCGAGGTGGAGTGCTACGCGCTGAACGGGGGCGGCAACTGAACCGGCGGCGGACTCACCATGGATCTTGTGGTTCCGCGGGCAGTGGTGCAGGCAGCCGGACATCCGGCCGACGGTGTCGCGCAGCGCGCCGGAGTGACCGCGAACCCAGGACGGTGCAGGTCCGCGACCTGGTGACGGCCGAAGACCTGTCGTCACAAGCGTGATCAAGCGAATACCACCACGCCGCTTGACCACGGCTCAGGACAGCGCCTGCCCGCGCGCGCGGTCTTCCGGGACGCCGACCGCTTCGACGGCTCGGCGTTCGATGAGGCGGCTCGTCGACGGGCTTCGCCGGCGGGCCCGTGGCGGGGGGCCAGATCGGCCTGCCCGCTGCTGGCTATCCTGTGGCACGTCGAGCCAGGCACGGCTCCCCACCACGAGCCCACCGGAAGGCGACGACCGTGACAGCCTCCCAGCGCCGGAGCACATGGCCGGCGGCGACGGTGGCGGCGCACGTGGTCCTGGCTCTCCTGACGGCGATCATCCTGGCGGGCGTCTGGCACCTCGGCGCGGACCTGTGGCAGATCTTCGCCGAGGCGGGTGCTGTCGTCCTGCTCCATGTGGGAGCGGTGGTGGCCCATCGACGGCCGTGGGCGGGGTACGCGATCGGCGCGCTGGCGATGCTCGTCCTGGTGATGACGCCCTCCCTGGGTTGGTCACCGAACATGCTGCCCTCGGCTGTGTGCTTCCCCCTCACGTTGTGGCGGCTGACCAGCCTGGTCTCGGTCAGGTCCTCGGTGGTCGCGTTGGCCGTCGCCGCGTTCGGGATCGTCCTCACCGAGCTGGTGACGTGGGCCCGGATGCCCCCCGACATCCCTGGGTGGACCCGCCTGGCCGAGGGCGGGCTGCTGACGCTCGTGGTCGGCGGTGTGTGGCTTGCGGCCCTGCTGGTACGCCGCAGGCACAAGGCCGGCCGGCGAGCCGAGAGCGAACGACTGGCCGCGGCGGTCGCGGACGAACGGGCCAGCATCCGCCGCGACCTGCACGACGTGATCGCCCACACGGTCACCGTCATGGTCGCGCGGATCGAGGCCGCGGCGGTGACGACGGCGGATCCGGCGACCCGCCGAGAACTCGGCGACATCGCCGAGGCCGGCCGGGACGCCCACCAAGGTCTGCGAGCGATGCTGGCCACCTTGGGCCCGGCCACCGCGGCGCCGCGCGCCGGTTCCCGGCCCAGAGAGATCCCGATCTCGCTCGATGCCCTCCCCGACCTCGTGGCCTCGGCGGCGAGCCCGCTCCATGAGGTGACGTTCGCGGAGGTGGGTGAGCGACGGCCACTGAGCCTGAGTGCCGAGGTCGCGGCGGTCCGGACCGTGCAGGAGGGCATCACCAACGCGCTGCGCCACCTCGAACCACCGGTCGAGGTAACCGTTCGCCTGCGCTGGACCCCGGCCGAGGTGGTGGTGGAGGTGCGTGACGACGGCGGCAAGGCGCTTCGCGACGTCGGCGGCCAGGGGAGCGGCTTGATAGGGATCGAGGAACGTGTGCGTACCGCAGGCGGCACCCTGTCGATCGACGACGGGGGCGACGGATGGGTGCTGCGGGCGCGGCTCCCCACGAAGGAGGGGAATGACCGAACGAAGTGAGGGAATCAGTAAGCACAGCACCTTGGTCATGAGGCCGACGAAGGAGGTCTCGTGACCGGGATCCATGTCATGCTCGTCGACGATCAGGAGTTGCTGCGGGCCTCGCTCCGTACGGTGCTGTCGGCCGACGAGCGCATCGAGGTCACCCACGACGTCGCGAACGGCAGCGACGCGATCGAGGTCGTCCGGCGGCACCGCCTCGACGTGGTGCTGATGGACATCCGCATGCCGCGCATGGACGGGGTCGCCGCCACGGCGGAGATCGTCAGGATCGCACCGGCGACCCGGGTGCTCATGCTGACGACGTTCGATGACGACGAACTGGTCGTGGCCGCCATCCGGGCCGGCGCGAGCGGCTACCTGACCAAGGACGTCCGGCCCGCAGCCCTGGCCCAGGCCGTGTGTGACGTCGCCTCCGGGACGTCGGCGCTGGCCCCGGGGGTGGCCGCGACGATCCTCGACCTCGTACGTCAGGTGCCGATGCGGAGGACGGCGGCCCTGGACGGCCTCACCCCGCGCGAGGTCGAGATCTTCGGCCTGCTCGCCCGCGGCAGGTCCAACAGCGAGATCCGCGCGGAACTGGTGCTGAGCGAGAACACGGTGAAGTCGCACGTCCGGGCCATCCTGCAGAAACTGAACCTGCGCGACCGCGTGCACGCGGTGATCCACGCGTACGAGAACGGGCTTGTGGGTCGCGACGATCTGCCTGACCGAGATTCCATCCTGCCGGGTGGTACCCGTCTCACCCCTTGGGGTGATGTCGGCCGGTGACGCCCGGCCTAGGTTCGACGTCGTGCATCTCCTACGTCTGCGCCCTCCTCGTGTGACCTTCCTCCTCGTCCTCGGCGGTGTGCTCGTCGCCGTGCTGCTCGGCTGGGCGGCACCGGCCCATGCCACCGGCGAACGACTGGTCGACGACTACCGCTCCGTCTACGGTACGCCGGGTGTCGCAGCGGCCGTGATCGACGGGTCGTCGGTCGAGACGATCGTCCGCGGCCGGGACGGGGACGGCGACGCGGTGACGGCGCGGACCCGGTTCCGGATCGCGTCGATGAGCAAGTCGATGACGGCTGCGGCGATCATGCTGCTGGTCGACCGTGACCGCGTCTCCCTGGACGACCCGGTCATCAAGGTCCTGCCCGACTTCAGGATGGCCGATCCGCGCTTCACCGGGATCACCGTGCGCCAGGTCCTCAGCCACACCTCGGGGCTGTCGAACAGCACGAACAACGAGTACGTGTTCCCGCCTCCGCGTGGCGCGCAGGAAATCGTGGCCGGGCTGGCCGACAAGACCCTGGCCGCCGATCCGGGCACCCGCTCGGAGTACCACAACACCAACTACTCGATCGCGGCGAGGATCGTCGAAGTGGTGTCGGGGAAGTCCTTCGGCGACTTCCTCCACACCGAGTTGTTCACGCCGCTGGGCATGACCGGCACCAGCTCGACACTGGGGTGCTCCGATCGTGCCGAGGGCCTGCCGTCCGGGTACGAGGTCGTTCTCGGGGTCGCCGTCGCGGCACCGGAGATGCCGGGGTTCTGCGTCGGCAACGGCGGGGTGATCTCGACCCTGGACGACATGGTGCGGTGGCTGCGGTTCAACCAGGGAACCTTCGGGGCGGACTTGCTGAGCGCCGGCTCCCTGGCCGAGTTGCACACCGTCCAGCCGAAGGCCGGCGACTACGCCCTCGGCTGGCGGTCCCGCCCCGTCGCGGCAGACGCCCCGCCGTCGGTGATCGGCCACGGCGGAACACTGGCGACGTGGACCGGGGACATGGTCTTCTCGCCCAAGACCGGTGTGGCCGCCCTCGTCCTCACCAACAGCGGCGGCGGTCCCAGCCTGCTCTCGACCAACCTCATCGCCGAACGGATCGGGGCACCGGCGACGCCGATGAGCAACCCGCTCACCGTCGTGAACGCGGTCCTGCTCGGGCTCACGGTGGGGATGACCGCACTGCTGGTCACCGCGGTCGTCCGAGCGCGCCGCTGGGCCTCGCGACGCCGCGCGGCGCGCCGGCCGAGGCTGGTTCTTCGGCTCGTGCCCCTTGCCCTGGTGATGGTGCTGGGCGTGGTGCTGCCGACGCTGATCTGGGGGGCGTTCAGCTTCCAGTACTGGATCGTCACCGCCTGGCTGCTGCCGCTGCTGGCGCTCTTCTGCCTCACCTGCTGCGTGCTCGGGGCGGTCGCACTCGGCCGTCGCCTCTGGTGCTTCCGCCGCGCCGGTCAGGCGACCTTCGCATCGGTACGGCCGGCCACGGCGGACAGCTGACCTGGGCGGGAACCTGGCCGGAGCCGCCAGGGACCGGTGCCGATCCGCTCGATCTCCCCTCCTCCAGGTCGAACACCGGGTACCGCCGTGAGCCGTTTCGCACCCACCCTCGGGCGTGTCCGCTCCCACGGATTCCAGAGCGGCAGGCCGAGGAGGTGCCCGCCGCTGGGTCTGCGATCTCGTGTTCAACGTGGCCATTGAAACGCACCTCCTCGAACCGATGACCAGGGCTGGTCGGCGCGGGGCTCGTAAAGCGCATCACCGCACCTCAAGCCCCCCTTCAGGTGAGGGTCGTTTACGGCCGAGAAGCTGACGCACTCTCGCTTACCTCGATGGCGGCCGCGGGGCAGACGGCGGCGGCCTCACGCACCGTGACGTGCAGGTTTTCGGCCGGTTCCGACTCCAGCAGGATGACGATGCCGTCGTCCTCGCGCTGGTCGAACACCTCTGGTGCGATCAGCACGCACTGGCCCGCGCCGCAGCACTTGGCCTCGTCCACGGTGACTTTCATGCGGGATTCCTTCCTGGTTGGCCGGGTGTCACCGGCGTTCGTACGCGCGTCGTGTCGGTCCGCGGGGGCCGCGTCACCAGTGCACCGGGACTTCGCGCAGGCCGCCGACCACCAGGCCGTCCACCCGCCGCAGTTCCTCCACCGGGACGGCCAGTCGCAGGGACGGCAGCTTGCGCAGCAGCACCTCGAGCACGACCTGCAGTTCGGTGCGGGCCAGCGACTGGCCCAGGCAGGAGTGCGCGCCGGAGCCGAAGGCCAGATGGGGGTTCGGGCTGCGGCTCAGGTCCATGTCGTCGGCGCCGTCGAAGACGCTCTCGTCGCGGTTGGCCGCGGCCATGCTACAGATCACCGTGGTGCCGCGCGGCAGCACCGTCCCGTCGACCTCGGTCTCCTCCTTCAGGTAGCGCGGCAGGCCGAAGCCGGAGTTGGCGTCGAACCGTAGCGACTCCTCCACTGCCGAACGCACCAGCGACGGGTCGGCCAGCAGCCGTTCCCAGCGGGTGCGGTCGACCAGCAGCATGGAGACCATCTTGCCGATCATGTTCGCGGTGGTCTCGTGCCCGGCCACCAGCAGCGCCATCCCGGTGACCAGCAGTTCGACGTCGGTCAGACCTTGCCCCTCGGCGGCGCTCTCCTTGATCAGCGCGCTGAGCAGGTCGTCGCCCGGCTGTTCCCGCTTGGCGGCGACATGGTCGGACATGTACTGGACGAACTCGGCCTGCGCCGCGTCCGTTTCCGCCTGGCTGTAACGGGTGAGGTTGAGCAGTGCGTCGGACCAGTGGGCGAAGCGGTCCCGGTCGGCGGCGGGAACTCCGAGCAGGTCGCAGATCACGTACACGGGCAGCGGGAAACCCAGGGACGCCTTGAGGTCGCCGGGCCCGCCGCGCTTGACCATGTCGTCGATGAGCCGCTCGGCGATCTCCGCCATGACGGGCCGCAGCGCGGCCATCCGCTTGGCGGTGAAGTACTTGCCGACCAGGCGCCGCCACCGCTGGTGACCCTCGCCGCTGTCGGGGATGATCTGGGCCATCTCGGTGTTGAACACCCCGCCGGATTCGTTGTCCGACAGCCGGGCCGCGTCGGGTGCGTTCAGCAGGCGGGTGAAGCGCGGGTCGGCCAGCACCTGCTTGACGTCCTCGTAACGGGTCAGCAGCTTCGCCTCGTCACCGCTGGGCAACGTGATCCGCGCGACCGGGCACTGACGGCGCAGCTCGGCCCACTCCGCCGGCGGCTCCAACGCCGCCTCGCTCGGGATGGGATAGCTCAGGACCTGCTCGTTCTGGCTCATTCGACTCCTCCTCGGAAGGGGCGTTCCTGTTGTCGTTGACGGGGTGCGGACGCTCACGGTCGCGCGAGGGTCTCGACCACGCTCTGGCGGTGCACCCGGGCGGCCTTGGCCATGTTCCAGCCGAGTACTCCGGTGACGTGGCCGTCGACGCTGTAGTGGGCGACGAATCGGTTGTCCTCGGGGGCGCCTTCGATCACGTTCACCTGGGCCTCGGGGGTGAGGAAGCCGTGTGCCTGGATCTTGACGTCGTACTGGTCGGTCCAGAAGTAGGGGATGGGAACGTACGGGCGGTCCTCGCCCAGGATGTTGGCCGCCACGATCTGTGCCTGCTCGACGGCGTTGGTACGGTTCTCCAGCCGCAACCGCCTGCCCAGCCCTTCGTGGTGCCAGGAGGCCATGTCGCCGACGGCGTAGACGTCCGGGGCGGCGCGGCAGCGTGAGTCGCACTCGACGCCGTCGCCGATGGCCAGCCCGCTGCCGTCGAGCCAGTCCGTGGCCGGGCGGGATCCGATCGCCACCACGACGGCGTCGGCGGGCAACGATTCGCCGGAGGCCAGCCGCACCCCGGTGACGCGGCCGTCGGCGCCCGTGAGGGCCTCGGCGGCCACGCCGAGCCGGAGCCGGACGCCGCGCCTGGCGTGCAGCGATGTGAGCGTCGCGCCGACCAGGCCGCCGAGCTGGTCGGCCATGACGGCGCGGCCGAGGCCGGCGAGGGTGACGTCGAGCCCCATACCGCAGGCGGTGGCGGCGATCTCCGCGCCCAGCACGCCTTCGCCGATGACGACGAGCCTGTTCACCGCGGTCAGGCTCCGGCGCAGGGCGAGGGCGTCGTCGAGGGTGCGCAGGACGTGCACGCCCGCCAGGTCGTCCTGACCGGGGAGCCGGTGGGAGACCAGGCCGGTGGCCAGAATCACGGTCTGCGCGCGCAGGACGCGGCCGGAGGCGGTTCGGACCTCGCGGGCGGCGGCGTCCAGTCCGGTCGCCGGATCGCCGAGCACGAACTCCGCCTCCAGCTTGGCGAGGTCGTCCCGGGAGCGCAGGTACGCCCTCTCGCTCTCCCAGGTGCCCGCCAGCACCTGCTTCGACAGCGGCGGCCGGTCATAGGGAGGGTGCCGTTCAGCGCCCACGACGGAGAGCTCGCCGCGGTAGCCCTTCCGCCGCAGTGCCTCCGCCACGGCAAGGCCGCCTGCCGAAGCGCCCACGATCAGAACGCTCTCAGCGCCGGTCAAGTGCGGTTCCTTTCGATCGAAGCGGACGGTTGCGGCGACGTGCCGCCGCAACCGGACTGAGTCGTCCGGTTGCTACCGTAGACCCTGTCATCGACATGTGTCGAGTGGTGTGGAAATCTGGAGTCAACAAACCGGATGATACAGTCCGGTTGCTACGGTAGGTGTCATGTTCAGCGCACGGCGACCCAACAGAGGCCCCAGCGCCGCGGCGGAGAACCGGGCGGCGCTGATCGCGGCGGCCCGCGAGGTGTTCGCCGCCGATGGATACGACGCGCCGCTCACCTCGATCGCCCGTGCGGCCGGAGTCGGCCAGGGCAGCCTGTACCGGCATTTCCCCGATCGCGTCAGTCTCGCGCTGGCTGTGTTCGAGGACGGCGTCAGGGAGATCGAGGCGCTCGCCGCGGAGCCCGGCACCACCCTCGACGACATGCTGGCTCTGATGACCGAGCGGGCCATCACCTCGACCGCGTTCATCGACGTGGTCAGCGCCTCGGCCGACGCGCGCCTCACCCATGTGCGCGACCGGGTGTCGGAGTTGCTGGAGGGCCTGCTCTCCGGGGAACGGGAGGCCGGCCGGGTACGCGAGCACGTCACCGCCGATGACCTGGTCACGGCCATCGGCATGATCGCGGCGCTGCTGGCCAAGATACCGGCGGACACCCGGCGTGAGACCGCCGACCGCGCCTGGCTGCTCCTGCGCAAGGGCATCGACGTCTGATCGTCACGCGTCCTCGGCGGGGTGCGTTGCCGGAAGGATCTCCGCACCCCGGTGATTCCGGTCCGGCGCCGAGTTCCCGGACCTACCCCCGGCTGCCGCCCCGGACGGTCGGTTCGCGCCTTCCCACGTTCTCCACCTTGCTCGCCGGAGGCGCCTTGACGGTCACCCGGCTGCCCCACCCGGTGTAACGGGTCTCAACGCTGAGCTGCCTGTCCTCTCCCACCGCCGCACTGACGTGGGTGCTCCCCGGATAAACAGTGATCAGTCGCCGGGGGAGTTGATCGGAGCCCAGGGTGAGCCTGAAACGCAGCACCGCGGGCTTTGTGTTCTTGGACAGCCTGGTCAGGCTGACGTTCTGCAGCCAGGGGGAGATCTTCTCAAGCGCGCCGAAGCTGATCGTGCCCGAGTAGGTGCGCCCCGTTCGCTTCCCCTTCGTGATCAGGGCCTTCAGGGTCGCCGGCTCGGCCACGTTCACCAACTGGCAGTACCAGCCGCTGAAGCCGGCGTTCATGCCGTTCGGGTGCTTGAGCCAGGTCCTGCCCTTTGACGGCGCCCAGGGGCCGCCGGAGTAGTAGCTGGTGGTGCCGATCCTGATCGTCCGCTCTGGTCTGTCCAGACTCCGCACGATGCCGCTGGGTATCCCAGGATCGTCGGTGGCACGCTTCGCGCTGACGTCGGAGGCGACGATCCCGGACCTGCCGAACTGGAAGGAACCGGTGCGCTTGAGGTAGGGCGTGTTCCCGGCGAAGTCGACCAGGGTGACGACATCGGTGAACTTCACCCCCTTGCCCGCGACGAACTGGCTCTTCAACGCCCTGACCGGATCCGCGGCGGCGGCCTGGACAGGTGTCGCGGCCACGAGCGTGGTGACCATGGCCGCGGCGACGCCCGCGATCGCTTGCTTCACGGTGATTTCCTCTCAGCCCGGTACGGGAAGGGAAATCCTGCCGGACCTTGATCACGAACGTGTCTCGCAGCGTGTCGGCCCACGGCCGAGCCGGTCAGCCGGGGCCGGGGCGGTTTTCAAGGTGGTGGGCACAGTGCCCTTCGGCGTTGGCGAGGTCCGGCCTCGGGCCACCACGCGGTCGGTCGTCACCGGACCGTCCTGGCGGTCGCGTTCGTCCGAGGGGATCGCCGAAGTCGGGTGCTGTGGCGATCAAGGGATCGCCACAGCACCCGATCCTGTCATCGGTCGCTGTTCGGAGATTCGGCGCGGAGGTCAGCCCACGCGACAGGAGACGGACGGCCGGCTCCAGTTTCCGTTGTGCTGGGTTGTCATGCCGAAGGTGTCTCCGTTGCCGTTCGGCCTCACCCGCCGGCGGCGGGGCTCCTCTCGTGTGTTCGGCTGTCCGCGGCCGTCGTCGGGAGTCCGCGGATGCCCATGCCGGACGCGCGCCGGCGGTCAGCCGGCCTTTCGCGCGGGACAGGTCGGCGCCTCGAACACCACGCCGTCCAGGAAGTTGCCGGCCGTCGGGGTGCCTCCCGCGGCGGCCACCGACTCGAAGGCGAATCGTGTGGTGGTCTGTCCCGGAGGCACGACGTACACCCCGCTGTAGTGGCGCCAGGCGGTGTCGTCATCGGAGATGTCCGGGGAGGAGGCCCCGGTGGGAGTCTGGGCCACGGTCGCGCCGGGTGCGCCGATGAGCACCCGCATCACGTCGGTACCGAGGCGGCCTCGGTGGTACAGCGACCAGGTCATCGGTGTTCCCGGAACGGTGGGCAGATCCTGGTAGAGCGTGGAGACCTGGGTGGCGTTGAGCTCGGCGAACTGCTGGCCGTCGGCTGCCGGGACCCCGCTCGCGCCGCCCCGCCAGAACTCCAGCTTGTTGTCGGTGGCGGTGGTGTGCCAGCCGACGCTCGGGTTGACGGAGGCGTCGGAGATGGACCAGTCGATCGTGGCCACCGGTGGCGTCTCGAAGCTGCCGTTGACCAGGTTGACCGGCGTGTAGTCGCAGATGACGGTGACGGTGACCGTGGCGGTGCTGGTTCCGCAGGCGGTGGTGATGGTGTAGGTGAAGGTGTCGGTGCCGCTGAAGCCCGCGGCGGGGGTGTAGATCACGTTGCTGCCGGAGACCGTCGCGGTGCCGTTGCCGGGCTTGGTGACGCTGCTGATCGTCGGTGCGGCGGCGGTGTCGTTGGCCAGGACGGACACGCTGACGGGTGTGCCCCGCATGACGGTGGTGGTGGCGGTGTCGTCGGCGGCCCTGGTGGGCGAGATGGACTGCCCGTCGACGATCCGGATCGGGAGGGCGGGTGTGTTGCCGCCGAGCTGGCCCGGAGCGGCGATGACGCTGCTGATCCCGGTCGGCCGGATGGTCATGCTGCCCCCGATGGTGCCTTGCTTGACCCGGAAGGTGATGACCTTCGCGGGTGGGTCGGTCTTGCTACCCGAGGAGGTGATCGACAGGGTGTTGCCGCTGATGGTGCCGGTCCCCGACTGGCTGATGACATCGGCGCCTGCCAGCAGCGACGACAGGTCCCACGTGGTGGTGTAGCTCCTGACCAGCAGTGGCCACTGGGTCGTGCGGTGCGCCAGAGTGAGGGTGAAGGTGCCGCCCGGTGTGATCTGCCCGCCCCACAGGGATGGGGAGGTGTCGACCGAGACCGACCCGCTGCCCAGCCTCATGCCGAACGCGTTCTTCCAGTAGTAGTCCACAGGGTAGGTCGTCTGCCCTGGCCGGATACAGGGCGCGGTGGCTCGCGTGACAGCCTGCCGTGCGACGGTGGCGGCGGCGTACGCGTCGGCACCGGCCGCCACCTGCGTTCCCGATGTGGCCAGTAGCGTCAGCAGGGCACAGGCCAGCGCGGTGAGCGCGGATCCGGATCGTTGTGACATCAACGCTGAACTCCCAGTCTGTCTTAGGGGCGTCTTCGTAGATCGACTTCACGATGAAGCTACTCTCTGTATTTGATCTGTCGCGCTAGGTGCTGGATGGCGTGATATCCGTGTCGCATCCCATGGGCGGCGTGCACGGGGCTCCTTGCCGCCCTTGACGGCAAGGCCGGCCGTGGTGCCCGCAGGCTGCTCCTTCCGGTCGGGGTGATCAGCCGCGGGGCGTGGTCCTGGGCCGGTGAACACGGGAACCTTTACCGGCACGCCGCCGGTCCGTCGCTGCGGCGTGCGGCGATTTTGTCGGGGGGCTGCCGTAGCGTCGTGGCCACGACCGTGGCGGGCATGTCGCAAATGGGGGCGACTCCGAGCCCGGCCGGACGATCCGGAGCGTGGCCGCAGTGCCGACACAGCTCGGCACCAAGGAAGGAACGCCGATGAGTGGTGTACGAGTACTGGTTGGCACGCGCAAGGGCGCGTTCATCCTGACGTCGGACGGCAGGCGCGAGCGGTGGGACATCAGTGGCCCCCATTTCGGGGGCTGGGAGATCTACCACCTCACGGGATCTCCCGCCGATCCGTCTCGGCTGTACATGTCGCAGTCCGGTGGCTGGTTCGGACAGTTGATCCAGCGCTCCGACGACGGCGGTGCGACGTGGGAAGCCGTCGGTAACCGGTTCCAGTACGAGGGTGTCCCCGGCACTCACCAGTGGTACGACGGCACGCCGCATCCATGGGAGTTCGCACGGGTCTGGCATCTCGAACCCTCGCTGACCGATCCGGACACGGTTTACGCCGGGGTTGAAGACGCCGCCCTGTTCCGCTCGGTGGACGGCGGGCAGACCTGGCAGGAACTGCCTGGGCTGCGCGACCATCGCTCAGGGCCTTCCTGGCAGCCGGGCGCCGGTGGGATGTGCCTGCACACGATCATTCCGGATCCGCGCGATCCCGGGCGTATCGTCGTGGCGATCTCGGCGGCGGGTGTGTTCAGAACGGACGACGCCGGCAAGAGCTGGCAGCCGATGAATCGCGGCCTGCAGTCCGGAGGCATCCCTGACCCGGATGCCGAGGTCGGTCACTGCGTCCACCACATCGCGATGCACCGGTCGCGTCCGGAGGTGCTCTTCATGCAGAAACACTGGGACGTCATGCGCAGTGACGACGCCGGTGAGTCGTGGTACGAGATCAGCGGCGACCTGCCCAGCGACTTCGGATTCCCGATCGCCGTCCACGCGCACGAGCCGGACACCGTCTATGTCGTTCCGATCAAGAGCGACTCGGAACATTACCCGCCCGAGGGAAAGCTACGTGTGTACCGCAGCCGGACGGGCGGAAACGAGTGGGAGCCGCTCACAAAGGGGTTGCCACAGAGCCACTGCTACGTCAACGTGCTACGGGACGCGATGGCCGTCGACTCGCTGGATTCGTGCGGCGTGTACTTCGGTACGACCGGCGGGCAGGTGTACGCCTCGGCCGATGCCGGCGACAGCTGGGCGCCCATCGCCCGAGACCTTCCGCCCGTGTTGTCGGTCGAAGTCCAAACACTGTCATGATCCGTGTCGTGCTCCCGGCGCATCTGCGGAACCTCGCACGTGCCGAAAGCGAGGTGAGGATCCACGTTCAGGGGCAGGTCACCCAGCGCTCGGTCCTCGACGCGCTTGAGGCCCGCTATCCGATGTTGCGCGGGACGATCCGTGATCACGTCACGCAGCGGCGCCGGCCGTTCGTGAGGTTCTTCGCCTGCGAACAGGATCTGTCCCACGAACCGCCGGACACCCCGTTGCCCGAGCCGGTCGCGACGGGTGCCGAACCGTTCATGGTCGTGGGGGCCATGGCGGGCGGGTAGGCGGTACGGACGACGAGAAGCCCAGGCCGGGACGAACCTCTGACCTGGGCTTCTAGGGGGCGAAGAGCCGCAGCAACTCCGCTTGTTCGGGGCGTACGGGAAGTGCCGGGTTGCCGGCACGCGGGTAGATCTCGGCTGCTGCCCACTGCGAGGCTCGAACACTGGACGCGGTAGACCTGCGCCGCGATCCACTTGCCCAGATGGCCGGAGGCCACAGGGCGCTGGATAATCGATGAGAAGAGTTACGCTCCCTCAACAGCCGCGCGATCTGCTCCGCGTTGACGTCGCTCATGTTGCCCAGCTTTCCAGGGGACTGGATGAGATGTTTCAGAGATTTCAGACAGATCGACCAGCAGACTGCTAACGGCATCCGGGAGGAAGTTCACCGACTGGTGCGACGATATGCGTTCCGGCAGCTGTGCATCGCCAAACGGCGATTTCATCTTCCATCTCGGCACGCAGGCCCCGATCGTGCGTCGAGCAGACGGGCCAGACCTTCTCCGGGCCCGATGCTGTTGCCCTGGCAGATGTCCTGGAACTCCACCCAGGCCCCACCCATGCTGTCCCAGTCAGGGACGACCATCCGAAGCGTCCCGGTGATTCCCGTGGTGCGAACGTCACGCTCCACGATTTTCAGCTTTTGCTCCAGCGGCACCAACAAGCTCGGTTCGAGAGCGAAGGTCGGCCGGAAGCCGGTCTCGTCGAGAAGAGCCTTGCCCAGCCGGGGCAGGTCGGCCGCCGTCAGATCGGCGGTGGGGCGTTCGAGGAGCTCGCGCGTGACAGGAAGGGAGGCGCCCCATTCCGCCAGCAGGCAGGCGAGCTCGATGAGGGGTTCGGCTTCGAGGCCACCGTCGCGCAACGCCGTGTAGATGCGCTTGCTCAACTCGTCGACGATCCGTTCGGTTCGCTCATACTCGGTTTGCCCATAGGAGCCCACGCTGCAGTGTTACCTGCCATATGAGTCCGGGTAAACGGGATTTTCCACGCGGTAGCGAAGACGCCTGGTGGCCTCTGGCGTCATCGCCCCTTCCCGCCAGCCGGGGCACAATCTTCAGGTACGGCTCACCAGCGCGTCCGCTGATTTCGTGTAGGACCGGGGAATCGAAGGTCCGGGACTTCATTTCTCACCCTCGGCCCATTGAGGAACATGCTCGCCGGCCAAGACACCCACCCGGGGCAGGGGGTGATCGCCAGGCATCGCGTCCGTTCGCGAAACTGCGCAAGCGGCTTAAGACGTGTCATGAACTACCCCGAGTTTTGTGGTGATGGTCCCCGGCCTCGCGTCGTCCGGTATCGCGGTCACTCCCGCTCAGTCGGGGATGGCGAAGGTGTAGGACCAGACGAATCGGCTCGCCGCGTGTACGCCTCGGGCGTATTCGATCACCTGGCCGTCGGCTGTACGGGTGACGCGGCGCAGCTCGACGACGGGTTCGCCGGGCGGGAGATCGAGGAGCAGGGTCTCTTCGGCGGTCGGCATCCGGGCGCAGAGGTCTTCGGTGATCTCGTGAGGGGAGAGCCCTTTGTCGGCCAGGACCCGGAACCCGCCGCCCTGCCCGGCGATTCCCGGTGAGGGATCGACCAGGGGCGTCCCCTCGACGTCGGCGGAGCGGTAGTACGAGGTCATCGTGTGGGTGGGGTTGCCTTCGCGGGTCACGACGCGTGCTCGCTCGTACACCGGTGACCCGGTCTCGACGCCGAGCGCGGTGGCGACGGGTTCGTCGGCGGGGACCAGGGATACCTCCTGCGTCTGGTGTCCCTGCTGCTGAGCGCCCTCGCTCTCCGGGGCCTCGGTGGCGAACGCCCGGACAGTGGTCTGTTCCCAGTGGTGCCGCGCGTATCGCTCAGGGCCAAGCCGCCGGATCGGGTGCGACTCGCGTACGTAGGCGCCCGACCCGTGCCGGGTGGTCACCAGCCCATCCGTCTTGAGCAGGATCAACGCCTTGCCCGCCGTGGTGCGGGACACCTCGTAGCGCTCGGCGAGATCCCGGACCGAGGGCAGCTTTCCGCCCGGTGGCAGCTGTCCTGACGCGATGTCAGCCCGCAGATCGGCCGCTATACGCCGCGCAGGCGAATCCGGATCTATGTGCACGTACTTCACCATCCCCAAAGTGTCGTAGGCCATTTTCTTGACGGCCACTCTTGGTGCCCTCTAGCGTCAAGTGTCGTACGACACTCTATGGCAGACCCGGCCGGTGCTGGAACACCGGGCAGGCCATTGATCAGGAAGGTTCTCTGGCCCGTGATCAACCATGCTGTTCTGGTTCTTGATCGGCCGGTGAAGAGCCGTTGCGGTTGCTTTGTCGATGCTCCGCCGATGCCGATGGGGTGTGCTCGCTGTGGCCACCCGCCCTATGCCCACGGCTGCGGTGACACCGCGTCCGATCATGAGTACGCGCAGCCGTCCGGTGCGTTGATGTCCATACGTCTGGAGGCCCGCCGCACCGGAGACCTGTCCCTGCCCTGCTTCGCTACGGCCTCGACCGAGACGCTCGCGGCGGTGCCCGCTCAGCGGTCCGGTGAGCAGACCTTGGTTGGGACGAGGACATCGGTGCCCGTTCAGCTCCCTGGTGACCAGGTCTTCGGCGAGATCCAACACCGTCCTGAGCAGGTTCAGAATGCGGAGCCTGTCGTAGCGGCGCCGCTCCGGCGGGTGCGTTGTCGTCGTCGCCCGGCGTTCCCGTGCAGGTCCGCCCCCACCAGGCCGGCCCGCTCTGGGCGAACAGCCGCCTGCGCCTTACACCGCGTGGCGGTCACTCCGTCTTCGTACCGGCCGCCCGGCCCGTACGGCACACCCCCTCCACGCCTTTCCCCAACCCATGAGGCGGGCCCGTCCTCCGCTGCGAACGAACAGACGGGCCCTTGATCAGATGGAGATCCAATCAATGAGTGATGGTAGGTCCACCAACCCCGAGTCCGCCATCCCCGGCTGGCGGCTCATCCTCAGTGACGCCGGACGGCTGTGGGCCAGCCGGGAGGAGCCCTTCTCCCTGGCCGCCTTCCACGCCGGAGCCGAAGGGACCGTCGACGCCGACAGTCTGGAGGCGCTCCAGGCCGAGACCGACCGACAGGAGGCCATCGCCGAGGAGGCCAACACCCAGGAGGCTGTCGTCACGGAGACCGCCGCCGGGCAGACGTGGGAGCAGGCCCTCGGGCAGGTGATCTCATGATCCGACGACGACCCGTCCGTTCCCGGGGACGCCATTGCGACGGCCTGACCGCTGCCCCCGTGCCCCACTACACCTGGGACCACGAGGCCCGCTCTGAGGCCGCCATCCTGGAGATCACCTGTCCCGGCTGGTCCGTCCTCTACGGCACCGGCAGCCGACTCTTTCACGCCATCGCGACCTGGCCCACCCCGGAGCCGCTACTCCTCTGCGACCGCACCGTCGACGGCCTCAAGGCACAGATGCGCGAGGCTGAGATGACCGCGATCACCCAACACCGGACGACCGCCGGGACCAGCCGCTCGTGAACAGGCACGGCGGCCCCACTGGGGCGCCGTGTCTTCTAGCTGGGTGACTCAGTCCGCGACGAGGCGGGCCCGCTGGCCCTCGTGTTCGCGTTGGCGCCGGATGACGTAGGTGCCCGGTGGGCAGCCGGTGGCGCCGTGCTCGGGGTGGAGCAGGTAGGCGACGGCCGAGGTCTCGAAGACGCCGATCGCCAGCCGGTCGGAGTCCAGCACGTGGGTCGTCCAGCGGCAGGTGCCCGGGTCGGCGACGAGGGTGTGCGGGTTGCCCCCGGCCGCGCCGCGAAGCAACTCGACCCCCTCGCCGGGCACGTCCTTCCACTGGGAGTCGGGCCAGACCTTCACGGAGGAGGCGATGACGGGGAGCGGGATGACGATGAGGTCGCCCTGGGCCTGGAGGCCGTGGACGACGGGGATGCTCGCCGACCGCTCAAGGTGGTCGAGCACGGCGAGTCCGGTCTGCCGGGAGAGCGAAGCGAGAGTCACGGTCATGGAGATCACCTCAGGTTCGGCGGAGAAGAAGGGAGTACTGCTCGGCGGAGAGCCCGTAGGTCCAGCCGGCGGCGGCGACGGGATCGTCGAGGAAACCGGGCACGGTCAGCCCGTACCGGCGGCGCTGCCCGTCGCGTTCGACGGACCCGTTGACCGCGAGGAGCACCCTGGTCTCTCTGCGCATGTCGTAGAGCCGCAGCTCCGAACCGGGGTTGCCGGGGTCCGGAGCGGAGGCGACCAGTCGCAGCCCGGCCCGGTCGATGTAGGACGCCCAGCCGATGCGCTCGATCGCGCACCGCCTGACCTCGACGTTGGCCTCCCGCTCGATCCGCTGGACGCTCGGATCGGTGATCACCCATGGGGGCACCCGCGCCCCGTGCCAGGCGTGCACGTCCCACCCGTCGGCGTACCGCACCGCGGGGCCGTCCGCGCTGTGCAGCCTTACCTCGCCGTCGCCGCCGCACACCTCCGTGCGCATGGTGACGGGACGCTCGGAGATGACGCACGCGCCTTCACGGGGCCACCACCAGCCACCTGACCGGGCCACCGCCGCCCACAGATCGAGCTGCCGGTTCTGCTCGGGGGTGAAGAGCACGCCGGCCGCCCGGCGGAGAGTGTCGTAGTGGGCGATCCAGGAGACGCACTGTGTGTCGTACCAGGTGCTCCGAAAGCGGTGTCGCACGTCGTGCGCCGCCAGCAGCGGCATGCAGAGCGAACCTTCGGCGGATCGCGTGAGCGGGCTGCGAACCCTCTGGCGGATCAGCTGGTCCATCGACTGATGGCCCCATCTGACCTGGGCGTCGAGTGCTATGCACAGCTGTCTCATCAGCGAGGAGAACCGGGATGGCAGTGGCCATGCGGAGATGCGGTCGACGGTTTCCGAAGGCCGTGGACGCACACCCGGCGGGACGGTTGTCAGGGCCGTGACCGGTGAGGGGACCCAGTGGAAACGTGGTGGAGCGAGCCCGATCAGGTGGTAGAGCCCGGAGATGGCGGCCTCTGCGGCCGGACGGTCGGCGGGCAGCGTCGACAACGCCCGGCCCAGCCATTCTTCACGGATTTCAGCGGCTTCCCGCCGCACGAGAACGCTCACCGGATGAGGGTGGCGTCGTCCTTTCTCACGATCATGTCCGGAATGGTGACAGACCGACACGGCATCTGTCCACCGCGAATGCGCACGGCATCTCACATGTCCGTCGCCCTGCTCCTGAGCGCGCACATCGGGTGGAGACGACCTTGCGGCCAGGTTTTACTCGGCGGATCAACGATGCCGCTCTGAGGGCTCCGTGAACAGGATCCCCAGGCGGCCGAGGACGATCACCAGAGCTGAGATCCCCAGGGAGGCGAGGACGGGAGAGTCGGTGACACCGGCGAATGGTAGGGAGACAAGAAGCGCCAGGGCTATGCCCAGCCAGACGAAGACCTCGCGTGAATGCCGACTCACCTGTTGGACCTGGCGTCTGGCCAGATCATCTTGAGCTTCTGTGAGAGCATCCCGGTGCGCGGTCCGGAAAAACTGCGCATCGAGTCGGGCACCCTGCTCGATCCAACGAACAGATTCTTGATCGACTACCTTCTCCACTCGTGGCTTCATCCGGCCCTCCCTAGAGTCGGAACTCACTCCGATACGTTCCCGTGCCAAGGCCATCTCAAGCGCTTTCTGGTAGAAGAGCCAGGCCGGCCGCCATGAGAATTGCCAGCATCCTCATGATCTGGATGTCCCGCTCTCCGAAGGAGTTCGCCTCGGGAGAGTCGATCGTTAGAGCGCCGTATGGCTTCTCACCTGCGATAACGGCTGCCGCGATGAAAGCTCGATAGCTGCGTCCTACCTCAAGCCCCGGGGGTGCGTTCTCCCGTATATCCGGAAAATGAGCGAATTCGCCGGACTTAACAAGGCGGAACATGGCTTCGCCGGCTTTGTCCGTGCTGGACTTGGTGAAGACCGTGTCGGATCGGTCGGCTCGCCCGTCCGTGCCGTTGAAGACCGTGCACTTCATGGTGTCTCCGTTGATCCGAAAGAAGCCGCAGCGGCTTTTGGGGGCACCGCTGAGCGTGACGGCCGCTGTTACCACGCTCTGCATGAAGCTTCCCATGAGCTCCTGCTTCTTGTCTTTGGCTTCTTCTGCCGCTATCTCTCGTAAGAAGTGCACAGCGGTCGAAAGTGCTGTCCTTACTGCGAGGATGGATCGCCCCTCGATCTCCTCTTGTCCTCGTTTCGCACGATACGCACGTACCTGACTAATTGCCGCTGCAATTACTGGCCCCAATGCTCCAACGGTGGTGAGAATCAGATTCCTTGTCTGATCCTCGCCTCCCTGTCCTGCGAGTGGTCCGAAGATGACCGATACGGCCGTACCGCCCGCCGTCATCGTCCACAGAACAAGGTTTCGAATTATGGTGATGGTTTTTGGCCTGCGGATCACCGCTTTGGGCATTGTCTGGCTCCACGAGGGAATGTAGGGGGGCGGCCTGTGAAGCCGGCGTCGTTCCTGAGTGAACAGTGACCTTAGCTGAGGCTATTGGAGCGTGACAGGAGAAATGGGGAAGATGGGCCCCTCTCGGTAAGGGGGCAAGTCCTGCAACTTTCTGTATAGGTGCTTATTTCGGATTCCTGTCAACCGAATTAGTTGCAGCTTTTTCCGCTTGGAGATCGATGTGCCAGATAGGCAATCTTGGTCGGCGGCCTCTCCGTAGAGCCTCCGCCGGACGTGCCCATGGACGCTCTTCGGTGAACGGGGGACTCCTACGATCCCGGCGTCGGCGCACGTCGCACGGAGGTACGCGCGTGGGCGGAGGTACGGAAGAGGAAGCGCACTCCTCGGAGAACGAGGCGAACGAGCCCGAAGAGAAGCGTCGGCTGGAGCAGGAGGGCGGAAGATGCCTGGTTACTTACTGACGTCGCCGTCGAGGTAGACCCAGGCGTAGTCGTGGCGGACGAAACGGCTGTTCTCCTGGAGCTCGCCAGGACGGCCGCGTTCGGTGTAGTGGGCGCGGAACTCGACGGTGCCCGCTGTGGAGAACGGGCCGCCCTCGGTGCCGCCGAGGATCTCCAGGCGCGTCCAGCGCAGCGCGGGGTCGAAGTCGACACCGGGTGGCCTGGTCGTGGGGTGCCAGCTGCGGAGCAGGTACGCCTCGTCGTGCACGGTGAACGCGCTGAAGCGGGAGCGCATCAGCTGCTCCGCGGTGCTCGCCTTGGCCTCCCCGCGGTGCAGTCGGCCGCAGCAGTCGTCGTAGGCCGAGGGCAGCCCGCAGGGGCAGGCCGCAGGGGTGGCGCGGACCGGTCGCGGGCGTGGCGTGCGCGGGGACATGGCTCCATTGTGGCTCAGGCCCGCCGGGCCGCTCGCCCCCGACGTCCCTGATGCCGACGCCGGCACCCCGACGCTCCTGACACTGACGTCCCCGCCCCCCCGCCCTGCCTCTCCGCCGACGCCGACGGGGCGGGGCGGGGCAACGTGGTGCGGGCTTCGGCGGGCGGCGGATCAGGTGGTTTCGTTGTCCTTGGGCGGCCGGTGCCACAGCGGGTAGGGGATGCCCGCCATCCGGTTGATCACGAACCCCTGGATGACGATGACCAGCACCGCGAGCATCATGATGCCCAGTTGAGGGGGCGTCCGCAGCAGGCCCAGCGCGACGATCAGGGTGGTGGCGCCGGCCGGCGGGTGCGCGGCGTTGAACACCGGCATCAGCCCGCAGGTCAGGCCGAGCGCGATGGCGGAGGCCAGAATCCGGTTGGGGCCGATGCTCTCCAGGTCGGGCGGGGTGTTCAGCAGCCCGGTGACCGCCAGCGCGAACCAGCCGGCCAGCACGCCGATCAGGTGCCCGATCAGGCTGTTGTGCGGCGAGGCCGAAGCGCTGCGCGGCGTGTAGAAGAGCAGGAACGCGGTGGGCCCCAGGGACGGGAAGACGAACGGGGCGTTGGTGGTGTAGGCGATCATCGCCATGAGTCCCAGCGAGATGAAGCTGTTGAGACCGCTGTACACGGCGCGCACCGCTCGTTCCGGGTAACGCCGCACCAGTTCGTCGAACTGGAGCGCGGCGATCCCGTGACGGGGCCGGTCGTTCAAATGTCGCTCCGCTCCCAGCCGCGCCGGGGGGCGGTGGTGCCGATGACCTGCGGGTCGCGGGCCCGGTAGACGATGTAGGGGCGGAACAGGTACGGCACCGGTGCGGTGAACGAGTGCACCAGCCGGGTGAACGGCAGGATCGCGAACAGCAGCAGCCCGGACACCGCGTGGAGGCGGTACTCCACCGGCGTGTTCGCCATGAGCGATACCTCCGGCTGGAAGACGAACAGGCTGCGCACCCAGGGAGCGATGTCCGTCCGGTAGTTGTAGCCGGGCCCGGAGGCGTTGATCAGCGTGGTGGACAGCCCGAGACCCAGCGCGCCGACCAGGAAGATGTACATGATCTTGTCGTTGACGGTGGTGGCGAGGAAGACAGGTCCGGTGGTGCGGCGCCGCCAGATCAGCAGCATGAGGCCGCCGAAGGTGAGCACCCCGGCGGTTATGCCGACCCAGAGCGCCATCGTGTGGTAGTCGTTCTCGTCGAAGCCGATGGCGTCGGTCCAGCCCTGCGGGACGAACAGGCCGATCAGGTGGCCTGCCAGCACGAACAGCAGTCCCACGTGGAAGATCGGGCTGCCGAGCCGGAGCAGCCGTGACTCGTACAGTTCCGATGAGCGCGTGGTCCAGCCGAACTTGTCGTAGCGCCACCGCCAGATGAGGCCGGTGACGAGCAGGGCGACGGCCGCGTAGGGCAGCGCCCCCCACAGGAAGATGTCAGCGGGCGAGGGCATCGCGGGCCTCCAGACGCGCCTGCCGGTTCCGGTCTGATGTGCACGAGGTCATCCGGTGCCTCCGGGGTTGCCGATGGAATTCCAGGGGAGGAGGCCGGTGGCGTTCAGACCGACCGGTTCCGGGCCGGCGTCGAGCGGGCGACCCCCCAGTGCGCGGGCCTCCTCGCGGGTGCGGGGAGAGGGGCCGGGCAGCGTGCCGCACACCGCCTCCAGCAGCAGCGCGTACGGCGTGCCGGCCTCCAGCAGGGCGAACCGCAGCAGCTCCAGGCCGGTCCGGTGCTCCTGGAGCAGCGCCGTCCCGTCCTCGGGTTCCAGCGCCGCGTACTCCAGGACGGCCGGCAGGTAGTCCGGCAGTTCGGTGCCGTCCGGGGGGAGGAGCCCGCGGGCCCGGTAGCGGGACTTGAGCGCGGCCAGTGAGAACCCCCGGCGGCGGGTGTCGCCGTCACTCCACCAGGTCAGGTGGAGCGAGCGGCGGTTACGGGTGTCGAAGGTCGCCACATAGTGTTTCTCGGCCCGCAACGGCTCCTCGGCCGTCAGGTGGTCGACGAACCCGGCGACGGCGGCCACCGTCGGATGCGCGCCGCTCTCGGCGAGCGCGGCCCGGATCAGCGGCAGCCGGTCGAAGAGATCCCGGTCGGGATAGTCCAGGCACAGTCCGGCGGCCCGGCGCACCACGGCCCGGTCGTTCGCGGACGGTCTCCGTTTCCGGGAGGTCCAGCGCGGTCTCACGGGTTCGGCCCTTTCCGGAAAGGCCGTCGAGTGGTCTCGCCTTCCTGGGGAGGCCGCCCGGTGATCTCGCCGGGACCGGCATCCGGTCCGGCGCCCCTGGCCGCCTCGCCGTCCCGCGGGCCGGTCGGGCCGTCGCCCGCCCCGGGAGGGAACATCCCCTCGGGCAGGCCGCGGCCGTCCCAGTTGAGCAGGTTGACCCGGCCGCGCAGGCCGGAGGTGTCGGAGGAGAGGTCGGCCGTGCTGCGGTCGCGCAGCATGTGGAAGGTCTCCACGGACAGCGGTGCCGGACGTCCGGACGCCTCGCCGAACGGTCCCGAGGCGGTGCCGCCCCCCATCCCGGGACCACCCTCGTAGTCCAGGCTGCACCCGGTCAGCGCCGTCTCCTCCAGGGCGCGGACGTCCCCGGCGACGGCGGTCGGGATGACGTAACGATCCTCGTACTTCGACAGGGCCAGCAGCCGGTACATGTCGTCCAGCTGCTCGACGGTGAAGCCGACCGACTCGGCGATCGCCGGGTCGACGGCGTCACCGAGGTTGAGCCGCCGCCGGTGGGCGCGCATCGCGGCCAGCCGCCGCAGTGACAGCTCGACGGGGGCCGGGTCGCCCGCGGTGAACAGCCCGGCGAGATAGGAGACGGGGATGCGCAGCTTCTCGATGGCGCCGAACAGGTTCTCGTGGTCCTCCCCGTCATGCCCGGCGGCGGTGATCGCCTCCACCACGGGGGACAGCGGCGGCACGTACCAGACCATCGGCAGCGTGCGGTACTCCGGATGCAGGGGCAGCGCCACCCCGTACCTGGCGATCAGGTCGTAGACGGGAGAGCGGCGGGCCGCCTCCATCCACTCGTGCGGGATGCCCGCCCGCTCGGCCTCGACGCCGACCCGCGGGTCGTGCGGATCGAGGAAGACGCCGAGCTGCGCCGGGTAGAGATCCTGCTCGCGCGGGGTGGCGGCGGCCTGCGGCACCCGGTCGGCGTCGTAGAGGAGCACGCCGATGTTCCGCAGCCGCCCCACACAGGTCTCCGAGCAGACGGTGGGCAGCCCGACCTCGATCCGCGGGAAGCAGAAGGTGCACTTCTCGGCCTTGCCGGTCTTGTGGTTGAAGTACATCTTCTTGTACGGGCAGCCGGTCACGCACATCCGCCACCCCCGGCAGCGGTCCTGGTCGACCAGCACGATCCCGTCCTCCACCCGCTTGTACAGCGCGCCGGACGGGCAGGACGCCACGCAGGACGGGTTGAGGCAGTGCTCGCAGATCCGCGGCAGGTAGAACATGAACGTCTGCTCGAACTCCAGCCTGATCTCCTCCTGGATCCGGTTGAGGACGACGTCGTCCGCACCGTGCTGCGGCATGCCGCCCAGGCTGTCGTCCCAGTTCGCCGACCAGGCGATGGTGCTCATCGGCTTGCCGCTGAGCAGTGACCTGGGCGCCGCCACCGGGAAGTCGTCGCCGGCGGGCGCCTCGGCGACCGACTGGTAGTCGTACGTCCACGGCTCGTAGTAGTCGCGGATGTTGGGCAGCAGCGGGTTGGCGAAGATGCTCGCCAGCCGGCGCGCCCGGCCCCCGGCCCGGGGGACCAGCCGGCCCCGCCGGGTCAGCTTCCAGCCGCCGCGCCACCGCTCCTGGTCCTCGTAACGGCGCGGATACCCCTGCCCGGGACGGGTCTCCACGTTGTTGAACCACACGTACTCGACCCCGGGCCTGCTGGTCCAGGTCTGCTTGCAGGTGACCGAGCAGGTGTGGCAGCCGATGCACTTGTCGAGGTTCATCACCATGGCGATCTGCGACATCACCCGCATCAGTACTCGACCTCCTGGGCGCGCCGCCGGAGCACGGTGATCTCGTCCCGCTGGGTGCCGACCGGGCCGAAGTAGTTGGGGAAGAAGGTCAGTTGCCCGTAGCCGCCGATGAGGTGGGTGGGTTTGAGCAGTACGCGGGTCAGCGAGTTGTGGATGCCGCCGCGCCGGCCGGTGGCCTCGCTCCTGGGCACCGCGATGACCCGGTCCTGGGCGTGGTGCATGTAGACGGTCCCGGCCGGCATCCGGTGCGAGACGATGGCCCGGGCGACCACGACGCCGTTGCGGTTGACCGCCTCGATCCAGTCGTTGTCGACGACGCCGATGGCCTCGGCGTCCTGCGGGCTGATCCAGATCACCTGGCCGCCCCGGGAGAGCGAGAGCATGATCAGGTTGTCCTGGTACTCCGAGTGGATGGACCACTTGTTGTGCGGGGTGAGATAGCGGACCGTCACCTCCCGGGTCCCATCGGCACCGAGGACGGGCTCGCCGAACAGGCGGTGCATGTTCAGCGGCGGCCGGTAGGTCGGCAGGTTCTCGCCGAGTTCCCGCATCCAGTCGTGGTCGAGGTAGAAGTGCTGGCGCCCGGTGAGGGTGTGCCAGGGTTTGGCGTGCTCGACGTTGATGGTGAAAGGGCTGTAGTGGCGGTCGCCGCTCTCGTCACCGGCCCACTCGGGGCTGGTGAGGGTGCGCTGCGGTTGTGCCTGGGTGTCGGCGAACCGGATGCGCCGATCCGCGTCCGCACGGCCCAGCCCGGCCAGGCCGCCGCCTGCGGAGCCGACCCGCCGGTCCAGGGTGCGGAAGCCCTGGTCGGCCAGGCGGCCGTTGGTGGAGCCGGACAGCGCGAGTATCGCCTCGCACGCCTTCTCCCCGGTGTCGATCAGCGGCCGTCCGCCGGCCGGGCCGCCGCGTGCGGTTCCGTTCGCGGCGGCGAGCTCGGCGAGCTCGGAGCCCACCTGGTAGACGACGCCCTTGCAGGGCAACCCCTTGGAGTCGGCGAGCGGGCCGAGCGTGCGCATCTGGTCGAAGACCGCCGTGTAGTCCCGCTCGACGATGGTCAGCGCCGGCATCGTCCTACCCGGCACCGGCGTCGAGGAGTCGGCCCGCCAGTCCTGGGCGGCGCCCAGCGGGTTGCCGATGTCGCCGGGCGTGTCGTGGTTGAACGGGGTGGCCACCAGGTCGTACCGGGTTCCCAGGTACCGGACGGCCATCTCGGAGAAGACCCTGGCGATGTCGTTGAAGGTCTCGAAGTCGGTGCGCGCCTGCCAGGGCGGTTCCACGGCGGGGTTGAACGAGTGCACGAACGGGTGCATGTCGGTGGCGTTCAGGTCGTGCTTCTCGTACCAGGTCGCGGCGGGCAGGGTGATGTCCGCCAGCAGGGTCGTGGAGGTCATCCGGAAGTCCAGGGAGAGCAGCAGGTCGAGCTTGCCCTCGGGGGCCGGATCACGCCACCGCACGTCCCGTGGCCGGGTCTCCTCGGGGGCCTCGGTGGCCCGCAGGTTGTCGTGCGTGCCGAGCAGGTGGCGCTGGAAGTACTCGGCGCCCTTGCCGGACGCGCCCAGCAGGTTGGCCCGCCAGGTGAGCAGGATGCGCGGCCAGTTGTCCGGATGGTCGGGGTCGTCGATGGCGAAGCCGAGCCGACCGGCGGCCAGCTCGGCGGCGATGTGCTCGTTCGGGTCCCGGCCGGAGGCGCGCGCCTCGTCGGCCAGGTCCAGCGGGTTGCGGTCGAAGGTGGGGTAGGTGGGCATCCAGCCGAGCCGGGAGGACTGGGCCAGGACGTCCACCGCGGTCATTCCGGCGAAGCGGCCCGCGCCGAGCGGCGAGGCCAGGGCGTCGGCGCGGAAGTGGTCGTAGCGCCACTGGTCGGTGTGCAGGAAGAAGAACCCGGTGCCGATCATCTGCCGGCTGGGCCGCTGCCAGTCGGCGGCGGTGGCCAGCGTGGTCCAGCCGGTGAGCGGGCGGCACTTCTCCTGGCCGACGTAGTGCGCCCAGCCGCCGCCGTTGCGTCCCACGCAGCCGGTGAGCAGCAGCAGGGTGATGAAGTTGCGGTAGGTGGTCTCCGAATGGAACCAGTGGTTGGTGCCCGCCCCCATGAGGATCATGCAGCGGCCGTCGGTGCGCTCGGCGGTCCGGGCGAACTCCCTGGCGATCCGGGTGGCGGCGGCGGCCGGCACCGAGGTGATCGTCTCCTGCCAGGCCGGGGTGCCGGGTGCCGCCGCGTCGTCGTAGCCGGTCGGCCAGTCGCCGGCAAGCCCGTCCCGGCCCACCCCGTAGCGGGCCAGCAGCAGGTCGAAGACGGTGGTGACCAGCGGCCCGCCGGGTGTCACCCGCCCCGCGGGCACGCCGCGCCGCAGTACCGCGCCCGAGCCGTCGGCGGTGTCGAACCGGGGCAGCAGCACCTCGACGCCGGTGGCCTCCGCGTCGCCGTACAGGGTGAGCCGGGGGACCACGTCGCCCAGCCTCAGGTTCCACCGCCCCTCCTCCTGTGACCAGCGGTCGGCGACCGTGCCGTTCGGGATGATCGGGGTGCCGGTGGCGTCGTCCAGCAGCACGGTGCGCCAGGCGGCGTGTTCCAGCGTGGCCGGCTCGCCGCCGAGGTCGGTGGCGCGCAGGAACCGCCCGGGGATGTACGCGCCGTCCCGCTCCTCCAGCGTCACCAGGAACGGCAGGTCGGTGAAGCGGCGGACGTAGTCGACGAAGTACGGCACCTGCCGCTCGACGAACCACTCCCGCAGGATCACGTGCCCCATCGCGGCGGCCAGCGCGCCGTCGGTGCCCGGATGGGGATGGAGCCAGTCGTCGGCGAACTTGGTGTTGTCGGCGAAGTCGGGGGAGACCACCACCACCTTCTGGCCGTTGTAGCGGGCCTCGGCCATCCAGTGCGCGTCCGGTGTCCGGGTGACCGGAACGTTGGAACCCCACATGATCAGATAGGCCGCGTCCCACCAGTCGCCGGACACCGGCACGTCGGTCTGGTCGCCGAACACCTGGGGGGAGGCCACCGGCAGGTCGGCGTACCAGTCGTAGAACGACAGCGCCTGGCCGCCGATCAGCGCCAGGAACCGGGTGCCGATCGCGTGGGAGAGGACCGACTGGCCCGGGATGGGGGTGAATCCGGCGATCCGGTCCGGACCGTACCTCTTGATGGTGTAGATGTGGGCGGCGGCGATCATCTCCAGCGCCTCGGGCCAGGTGACGCGCACCAGCCCGCCCTTGCCGCGCGCCTGTTGGTAGCGTCGCCGCCGCTCCGGGTCGCCCACCACGTCCGCCCAGGCCAGCAACGGGTCCCCGAGCCGCTCCTTGGCCTGGCGGTACATCTCCACGAGCACCCCGCGCGCGTACGGGTACCGCACCCGGGTCGGCGAGTAGGTGTACCAGGAGAACGCCGCCCCCCGAGGGCACCCTCGCGGCTCGTACTCGGGCCGGTCGGGACCGGCCGTCGGGTAGTCGACCTCCTGCGTCTCCCAGGTGATGATCCCGTTCTTGACGTACACCCGCCAGCTGCACGATCCGGTGCAGTTCACCCCGTGGGTGGACCGCACGATCTTGTCGTGTGACCACCGGTCCCGGTAGAAGGTGTCGGAGTTCCGGCCACCCCGGTAGGAGACATCCCGTAGGTCACCGGAGTAGGTGCCCCGGCTGAAAAACCGCCCCACCCGTAGCAGCGCCTCCGCCGCTCCCTCCGTTGTGGGTTTCCCGGCCGTTCGCTTGTTGACCATGCGATGTATCTACCGGCGGATTTATCGGACAACCGGCCAGGCCCGCAAACTTTGGGTATTCGCCCTCTTACCTTCGGTGGCGGCCATGTCCGGGCCGCACATGTGGAAAGGCCGGGCCGTCCAGCGGTCACAGCTCCTCGGGCGGGGCCGCCGACATCACCTCGCGCGCCTCGATCGGCATGTTCGGCGGCTTGCCGCCGGGGCCGGCGCGGCCTCGGCGAGCTTCCTGTCCGTGTCGTGCGTGAACTCGATATGGGCCTCGACGGGCCAGGTGCGCATCGGCGGGACCTCGTCCTACGGTTGCCCGCCGAACCGCATCGGCATCATGTATTTCATGTTCGGGCGCCGTTCTCCCTCACAGGTAGAAGCAGGCCCGGTCGTTTTCGACATTCTGCCGGACATTCGTACGGAAAAATCCGCTGGAGTTCACCAGGCACACCCGGCGGGCCGCTACGGGACGGGCGTCCGGCGCCGCGGGCGGCGGCACGTGGTCCCGCTCGTCGCGGCGGCCGGAGGTGGGGAGCGGGCGGGACTACAGGCCCATCTCGCGGGTCAGCAGCAGATGTGCCCGCTCGATGTCGGCGTGGGTGTGGCCGGGGATGCTCCGGTCGAGCTGCTGGAGAAGGTCCATCAGAGCCTGCTTCTGTGCCATGTGCCGGACGGGGATCTGATCAAGGTCCACGTTGATGAGCCAGTCGAACAGCACCACCGCGTCGGCGGTCCACAGGCTCAGCGCGGTCATGTCCGAGGCTGCCATCCTCAGGCCGGGCGTTCCGCTCATGCGAGCAACCTACCCCCATGCCTATATGCGAAATAACCCGCTTTGTCATCTCAATGTGCCGGACTTGCGGCGGGACCGGAACTACCGCCGAGTAGTGATCGAAAACATTCGAAAATCAATAGAAAGGGATATTGTGTGCGCTTTTTGACCGTTAGCTTCATGCGTAGTCGGTAAATGTCCGGATTTGAGCTTGTCCGGCGGCTCCGGTCACCCCGAGGACCCGCCCAGGCGGCGGGAGGAGCCCAGGGGCAGGACCTCACCGCCCGCTGAGCGCCGCCCACAGGGTCTCGAACTCCTCGGAGGTCAAGGAGTTCAGGCCGAAGTCGCCGGGATAGATCGGGCCCTCGGCCAGGAAGCCGTGCTCGTCCTCGATATGGTTCCACGAGTACGTGCGGGCCACGCCGTCCGAGCCCAGCTCGGCGTGACGCACGGGCCAGTACTCCCCGCCGCTGTCGATGACGGTCTCGAACAGCCACACGTGGCCGTCGCCGTCCACCCCGTGCCAGTACAGGTGCGGCCGGTCGCTCTCGTCGAGCGCCCGGATCGTTTCCTTGCGACGGTCTTGCAGCATTCTGCTCCTAATGTTCACCAAAAGCAGTCCGAGGGCGCTTATCCTGCCCTTTGCTATGTTGCGAGTTCTTGGTCCGCTTCAGGCGGAGATCAACGGCCGTACGGTCGACCTGGGCACCTCCCGGCAGCGGGCCGTGGTGGCCAGGCTCGTCGCGGCGGGTGGGCACGTGGTCTCCACCGATCGTTTCATCGATGACCTGTGGCGCGGGCAACCCCCTCCCAAGGCGCTGGCCGCCCTCCAGGTCTACGTGTCCAACCTGCGACGGGTGCTCGAACCCGGACGGCTGCCGCGCACGCCCGCCACGGTACTGGTAAGTGCCGCACCCGGTTACCGCCTCCGGCTGGAGCCCGAGCGGGTGGACGCCTGGCTGTTCCCCCGCCTGGTCGACGCCGCCGGGGCCGCGCTCGCCGTAGGAGACGGGGCGCGGGCCCTGGAGGCGGTGGACCGGGCACTCGCGCTCTGGCAGGGGCCCGCCTACGCGGAGTTCGCCGACGACGAGTGGGCGGAGCCCGAGGCCGTACGGCTGGGCGAGTTGCGGCTGGTCGCCGTGGAGCACCGGGCGGAGGCGCTGCTGGTGCTCGGCCGCAACGCCGAGATCGAGCTTGAGCAGCACGTCCGAGCCCATCCGCTCAGGGAGAACGCCGTCCGGCTGCTCGCCCTGGCCTACTACCGGGCCGGTCGGCAGGCCGATGCCCTGGCCACGATCAGGAAGGCCCGCGAGACCCTCGCGGACGAGCTGGGGGTGGACCCCGGTCCCGCGCTGCGCGCGCTGGAAGGCGACATCCTCGCCCACGCCGACTCCCTGAACCGCCGGGCCACGCTCGCGCCCGGTGCCGACAGGGGGGCCGCGGAGGAGCCTGAGCGGAACGGGCCCGGACGGGACCTGGACACGCCGGATCCCGCCGCCGTCCCGGTACCCGAGCTCGTGGGGCGTACCGGGGAGATGGCGACGCTGCAGGCGATCGCCGACCGGAGCGGGCTGCGCACGGTCTGGCTGGGCGGAGACCCCGGAGCGGGCAAGAGCGCGCTGGCCACGGCCTTCGCCAGGCGGCAGACGGCACGCGGCTGGCTGACCGCGACCGGGCAGTGCCCGGAGACCGACGGCGGGGCGCCGCCCGCCTGGGCGTGGAGCGAGGTGCTGCGCGCACTGGCCGCGGACCGGCCGCCCCAGGACGACCTGGCCGCCCGGCTGGCGCCGCTGCTGGACGACAGCGCCCCGCCGGCGGGGCCGTTCCTGCTGGCCCGGGCGGTGGGCGACTACCTGTCCCGGATCGTCGGACAGGGCACCCGGCTGCTGGTGGTCCTGGAGGACGTGCACCGGGCCGACAGCGAGACGCTCCAGCTCCTGCGCCACCTCGCGACGGGCGTCGCCGAGGCCGACATCATGATCGTCGCGACCTACCGGCCCACCGAGGCCGTCGACCACCTGGGGACGACCTGGGCGGCCCTGGCCGGGCACGACACCCACCGGCTCGACCTGCACGGACTCGGCGACGAGGACGTGGCGCTGCTGCTGCGTGAGCGCTCGGGCCTGGAGGTGGACGCGGCGACCGCGCGGACCGTGGCCGAGCGCACCGGCGGCAACCCGCTGTTCGTCTGCGAGACCGCGCGGCTGATCACCACGGACGGCACCTCGGCCGCCCGTGCGCTGCCGCCGGGCGTGCGCGACCTGATCAGGCGCAGGATCGCCAGGCTGCCCGCCGCGGCCCAGAGGACCCTGCGGGACGCGGCCATCATCGGGCGGGACGTCGACGTCGACGTGCTGCTCGCCCTGGACGGCTCCGACGAGGACATCGTGCTCGAAGCGCTGGAGGCGGGCGTGCTGACCGGGCTGCTGACCGAGCCCGCGCCGGGCCGGGTGCGCTTCGCCCACGTCCTCGTCAGGGAGACGCTGTACGAGGACACGCCGGGACTGCGCCGGGTTCGCCTGCACGGCAGGGTCGTCGGCGCGCTGGAACGGGTCCGGCCGGGAGAGGTCACCGCGCTGGCCCACCACGCGCTCGCCGCGGCCACCACGGTCCCAGCGGAGCGGGTGGTGTCCTATGCCAGGGCGGCGGCCGAGCAGGCGCGCGGCATGCACTCCTACCGGGAGGCCGGGACGTTCTACCGGGGGGCGCTGCACCTCACCGCCGACGACGAGCTCCGGCTCGACCTGCTCTGCTCGCTGGTACAGGTGCAGGCGCACGAGGGCAACGTGCTGGCCGCCAGGGAGAACCGCGAGCGGGCCATAGCCCTCGCGCGACGGCTGGGCGACGGTCTGAACCGGGCGCTGACCGCCTACGACGCCCCGGTGACCTGGTCGATCCAGCCGGACAGGAACGTGGACCAGCCGCTCGTCGACGCGCTGATGAAGGCGCTGGAGGAGGCCGACGACGAGACCCGCTGCCGGCTGCTGGCCACGCTCGTCTTCGAGTTGGAGGGGCACGACGACGAGCGCTGCGTGGCCTACAGCGCCGAGGCGATCGCGATCGCCCGGCGGCTGGGCCGCAGCGACCTCCTCGGCCTGGCCCTGAACGCCCGCTACTTCGTGCTGCTGACCCCGGACCGCCGTGACGAGCTGGAGGTACTGGGCCGGGAACTGGTCGAGCTGGGCGACCGCGACGGGATGCCCGGGTACGCCATGCAGGGGCACCACGCCCTGTCCATGGTCAGCCTGGGCCGCTGCGACCTGGCCGCGGCCAGGCGGCACGCGGACCGGGCCCTGGAGCACTCCACCACCGGCCAGCTCGGGCTGGCGCTGAGCGTGCTGTCCATGCTCGACACCCTGGTCATGCTGGTCAAGGGCGACTTCGAGGGCGCGGAGCGGTCCTACCTGGCGATCGGCGAGCGGATGGTGGCCGCGGGCGGGGCCGTCGCCCACATCATCGGCGCCCTGGGCAGGTTCGTGGCCCGGCTGGCGGGCGGTCTGCCGCACGACATGACGGAGCTGCTGACGCTGTACTCCTTCGTTCCCGAGGGGCTGGCGGACGTCGTCGTCCGGGCGCTGGTCGCCGAGGGCAGGGTGGAGGAGGCGCGCTCCTACTGGAGACCCGACCTGGAGCCCAACCTGGACTACTTCTGGCTCCTCTGGCAGGGAATGCGCGGGGAGAGCGCGGTCGCGCTGGGCGACCGGACGGTGGCCGAACGCTGCTACCGGACGCTCCTGCCCTGGGACGGCGAGCTGGCCGGGATGCACTCCGGGTCGATCACACTGGGTCCGGTCGCCCTGATCCTGGGCGACCTGGCGGCCTTCCTCGGACGCGACGCGAGTGCCCACTACGAGCAGGCGGTGCGGATCGCCGAGCGGGTCGGCTCGCCGCACTGGACACGCAGGGCGACGGAGGCACTCGCGGAAAGCGGGGGCCGGCCCCCCACGGGAGGCTCGAACCGGGTGTAGGCGGCCCGTCGCGGGAGCGGGCGGCACCGGGCCCAGCGCAGGATCATGCCGTGCGGGCGGACGCCCCGGGACGGCGTGGCGGTGCGGCCCGGGTCAGAGGTCGGCGAGGGGGCCGAAGACGAGCCGCTGACGGCGCCGGTGGCCGCGCCGGAACAGGGAGATCATCAGCGTCAGCATGGGGCCGGCGAGCTTGCGCAGCCGGGCCAGCTCGTCGGGCTTGGCGTACTGCTCGATCCTCGGCAGATCGAGCTTGACGTTCCCGCCCTTGCGCACCGCCGTCTCGACCATCTCCCAGTCGGCGACGGACACGTACTTCTTGATGATCGGGAAGAGCAGCCGCTCCTCCTCGACGATGTGCTCGTCGAGCATGTCGGCCAGCCGGGTGAGGGACTTGGCGAGCGCGGCGGCGTCGCCGGTCGAGGCGAACGCGGCGGCCTGGGCGTTGATCTCGGTCAGCAGCGGGTCGAGGTCGGCGTGGTCGTCACTGAGGTCGCGCAGGTCCACCTCGGCTCCGGCGGACCGTTCGAGGACGGGCCAGAGGACCTCGTCCTCCATCGTGTGGTGATGGTGGATGCCCTGGTTCAGGGTCGTGATGAATTCGGCGATGGCGCGGGAGCGGGCCGGATCGGCCACCTGCCGTCCCTCGGCCAGCTGGGCCGCGAGTTCGGCGAGGCGGCGGGTGTCGGCGCGCATGGCGCGGTGGGTGATCTGGAATCCCAGCAGTTCGGGGGTCATCTCGGGTACTCCTTTAGGCGGTGCGGACGCTTACCCACCACGGTGCGGCAACCCTCTTATGAGCTACTTGGCGGCTACTTGGTGGTCGTCCGGCCCCGACGGGGGACTTGGCGCGGACGCGCCTCCGCCGCCGCCGGGGCCCGTCGTGGTGGCCGCCGGGGGCTCCCGGGCGGAGGCCCGGATCCGGGGTGCGGGCGGCGATTCCAGGGGATCCCCGGGGGAGGACGTGTGGTGATCCGGACGGTCCTCGATTGATTTCGCATCCCGCTCCGGAGCCGTGTATGGTTACACCTGTCCGCAAGCGAGAGCGACACGGACAGGCCCCTTTAGCTCAGTCGGCAGAGCGTCTCCATGGTAAGGAGAAGGTCTACGGTTCGATTCCGTAAAGGGGCTCAACAGCCTAAAAGCCCTGACCTCCGGGTTGGGGCTTTCGGCTTGGTCGACCTTTGAGTCGGCCAGAAAACACTCAAGGTTCCCGACGCATGAACGGGCATACTGGGGTAACCCAGAAGAGGTCGCCCTGACCTGCACAAGTACGCAGGCACTCTACGGGTCGGGTATCCTTGCGAGGTCGGTCGATTCCATCGGCCTCAAGGCGGAGTAGCTCAGTCAGGCAGAGCAAACGGCTCATAATCGTTGTGTCGCCGGTTCAAGTCCGGCCTCCGCTACTACCCACCGGGGTCCCCTCCCGCAAGAGGGGCTCTGCCGTGGGTTGTCCACTGTCCCGAACGTAGAAAGGCACTCCCAAGTGGCTGCCACCGACGTTAGGCCGAAGATCACGCTGGCCTGCCAGGAGTGCAAGCACCGCAACTACATCACGCGGAAGAACCGGCGCAACGACCCGGATCGGCTTGAGCTGAAGAAGTACTGCCCGAACTGCAAGACGCACCAGGCGCACCGCGAGACTCGCTAGTCCGCGAAGCCTCCCGCTCCGGTGGGAGATGAGTGTCTGACGGGCACGCACATACTCCACGAAAACCGGCGTCCTCAGGCGGGCGCCGGTTTGTCGTATCCGTACAGCTTTTCCGCTCGGGTGTTGATCGCGGCGGACAGGCGGAGCCGTAGTGGTCTCAGGCTACGGTTTCCTGGTGGCCCCGAGGGCACACCCTGGAATCCTGTGCTGTTACTGTCTGCCCGACCCACCGGTTCCGGCCTCGCCGGCTCGGTATCCGCAAAGGAGCACGATGGCCTTGAACCGTGACTTCATCGGGCGGGCGTCCGCGCCCTCCTCGCCGTACGAGGTCAGCCGGGTGAAGATCAAAGAGTTCGCCGCCGCGATCGGCGACGACAACCCGATCTACCGGGACAGGGCGGCCGCCCAGGCGGCCGGACATCCCGACGTGATCGCCCCGCCGACCTTTCCCATCGTGTTCAGCCTGGCCGGGGGGACGATCCTGGCCGACCCCGAGCTCGGGCTGAACTTCGCCATGGTGGTCCACGGTGAGCAGCGTTTCGAGTACCGGCGGCCGATCCACGCCGGGGACGAGCTGGTCAGCGTCTCCACCGTGACCGACATCCGCAACGTCGGCCGCAATGAGCTGATCACCGTCAGGAGCGAGGTCAGCACCGTCGGCGGCGAGCCCGTGTGCACGACCTACAACACCATCGTCGAGCGTGGAGGGGCGGGCTGAGATGGCTGCGACTGTCAAGTACGACGAGGTCGAGACGGGGCAGGAGATCCCGCCCGCCGACTACCCGGTGCGCCGCGCCAACCTGGTGATGTACGCCGGGGCGTCCGGTGACTTCAACCCCATCCACTGGAACGAGCGCTTCGCCAAGACCGTCGGGCTGCCGGACGTCATCGCCCACGGCATGTTCACCATGGCCCAGGGAGGACGGTTCGTCACCGACTGGGCGGGCGACCCGGGCGCGGTCGTCGACTACGGGGTGCGCTTCTCCTCCATGGTCGTCGTACCGGACGACGAACAGGGCGCCGTCATCACCGTGAGCGGGATCATCGAGGAGAAGCTTGAGGACAAGCGCGTGGTGGTCGCCCTGACCGCCAGGTCCAACGACTCCCGGGTCCTGTCCAAGGCCCGCGCGGTGGTCCAGCTGTCCTAAGCCCTGTCCTGCGATCCTTTGCCCACTGCGGTCGGTCAGGCGGCGCCTCGCCGCGTTGTCGTCGGTCACTGCGGCGGTCACCGCGGCACGCCGCGGCTCCCTCCTCCGCCTTGCGAGACACCACCTGACCGATCCTCGCCACGGCGAGATCCACAGGACAGGGCTTAGCGGTCGTCGGGCGAGGGCGTGCTCGCGGGCCGAATCTTCTCCCGGTCCGTGGGTAGCGTCCCCGGCATGAGCGAAGTACCACCTGACGTGACCAACCTGGCCGAGCGGTGGGCCAGGGCGCGAGCCGGGCACGACCATGCCGCGGCCGACGCGCTCCGCGACGAGATCAGAGCCGAGGGCTGGCTCGTCCAGGACACCGCGGTCGGCTTCGAACTCATTCCCGTACCTCCCTTCGAAGTGTGGCCCACGCTCCGTTCCCTGCCCGAGGACGCCTCGGCTGCCGGGAGGCGCGAGGGTTCCGGCGCGGGTTCCGGTGACCGGCCGGGCACCGCCGCGGACACCGGCACCGAAGACGCGGCCCGGGGGCGGGACGAATCCGCCGATGCCGGACAGGTCGCCGAGGCCGCGGATCCGGGGCGTCACCCCGGGCGGCTCGAAACCCTGGACGCGGAGCGGGTCGCCGAGACCGAGGCGGCACCTCGGCCGAGCCCCGAGGGCGCCGAGCTGGTCGGCCGGTCGGACGATCTCCACGGCCACCCCGACCGGATGGTCTCCTCCCAGTTGCTCTGGGACGCCAGCCTGTCGGTCTCCCGGCTCGACGAGAGCATCGTCGCCCCCGCCGAGGTCGAGGAGCCGAGGGCGGCGCACTCGACGGTGACCGTCGCGCTGCTGGTCGACGGCCGGCCAGAAGAGCTGCGCGAGTGCGTACGCGCCCTGGTCGCCCGTACGGAGGCCAGGATCCTCGCCCTCGACCTGGGGAACCTGGACGGCGCCGGAGCCGTCCTGCAGGAGTTGGCGCAGGAGTTCCCCCACCGGGTGACGGCATGGCATGTGGCCGAGCTCCCGCACTGGAGGGGCGGCTCCGCCGGGTGGGGGGAGAGCCGTGACAAGTTGCTGCGCCTCGACACCTCTGACGTGCACGTCGTCATGGACACCTCGATGATCCTGGAGGGTGACGCCATCACCCCGCTGGTCAAGGCGCTGGACGACGACGTCACCGCGGCGGGCTGGAAGGGCGTGAACCCTCGCGAGGACGGTCAGGAGTGGCTGGAGGCCGAGCCGGGCGAGGTCCGGGCACTGCTCGGCCACCTGATCGCGGTCAGGCGCGACACGGTGCTCGCCGCGGGCGGCTTCCCCACCGAGGCCCGTTACTACCGCAACGCCGACCTGGAGTTCTCGCTCGGGCTCCCCGGCACCCTGGTCGGCCTGGGCAGGGACCTCCCGGTCCGCCGGGAGCGGCGCCGCGGCCAGGACGAGGTCGACCCCGAATATCGCGACAGGGAGTCGCGGCGGACCTACGACCGGGTGCTGAGCCTGCTGCGCTCCCCGTAGGCTGGTCGCGGATTTCTGCCGGGTGTGGGGAAGCGTATGACGGAGCGGGTGGCAGGGGTACGGCTGGCGCCGTACACGACGCTTGGGCTGGGCGGAGAGGCCAGGGCGTTCGTGGCGGCCGGATCGGCCGAGGAGATCGTCGAGCTGGTGGCCGAGGCCGACCGGGTGGGTGAGCCGGTGCTCGTGCTCGGCGGCGGCAGCAACCTGGTCGTCTCCGACGAGGGGTTCGACGGCCTGGTCGTGCGGGTCGCCTCCCGGGGCGTCGAGATCGACGGGGACCGGGTCACCGCGCAGGCGGGCGAGGACTGGGACGCACTGGTCGAGCGTGTGGTGGCGGAGGGCCGTTCGGGAGTGGAGTGCCTGTCCGGCATCCCCGGACTGGTCGGATCCACGCCGATCCAGAACGTCGGCGCCTACGGGCAGGACGTCTCACAGACGATCACCGCTGTCCGGGTCTACGACCGCCGGAGCGGCGAGGTGCGGGACCTGACCGCGCGGGAGTGCGGGTTCGCCTACCGGCACAGCGCGTTCAAGGAGGAACTCGGGCGGCACGTGGTGCTCGCGGTCACCTACGAGCTGGCGGCCGGCGGGCCGGCCGGCGACGCGCTGTCCGGCCCGATCGCCTACCGGGAGCTGGCCCTGCGGCTGGGGGTGGCCCTGGGGGACCGGGTGCCGCTGGCGCGGGCCCGCGCGGCGGTGCTGGAGTTGCGCGCGGGCAAGGGCATGGTCCTGGACGCCGGCGACCCGGACACCCGCAGCGCGGGGTCGTTCTTCACCAACCCGATCCTGACCGGCGGACAGGCCGCCGAGCTGGAGCTGCGGGCGCCGGGGTTCCCCCGCTGGGACATGCCGGACGGGACGGTCAAGGTCCCGGCGGCGTGGTTGATCGAGAACGCCGGGTTCCCGAAGGGATACCGGCGCGGCCCGGCACGCATCTCCACCAAGCACACCCTTGCAATGACAAATCCAGAAATATCGGCCTCGACCGAGGAGCTTCTCGATCTCGCCCGCGAGGTCAGGGACGGGGTCTTCGAGAAGTTCGGCGTCACCCTCGTCAACGAGCCCGTGATGGTCGGCACCCGCCTCTGAGCCGGAGGTCCGTCTCCGCCCGGGGCCGGGCGGCCGGTTCGGGAGGCGGGCCCGGCCACGAGAAGGGGACGCGCATCCTTGCCTGGCCGACCCATCCGGGGTTCTGACCTGCGGGGACATCGGCCCCTGAGGCGGGGCGGAGGTGCGGGGCGAGCATCCCGCCCCGGCTGCTATGGTCTGATGGAAACACCCGAAGGGGAGTAGTCCCAATCGCGTGATCGACATACTGGCGCCCCAGGGCGCCCGGTCGCGCGGGCCTCGGATCCGGCCGTTCTCACACGGCTCCGGGGCGGACGAGACCTTCGGCCTGGCAGGCAATCATCGATGCCGCCGGGCCGAAGTCGTGCCCGAGACTCCCCGGGTGCCCCCTTCAGCCCGGCCGCACGTGCGGGAAGGGCACCCTCCGTTGGAAGCGTTCTGGATCAGCCTTGTTGTGATCTTCGTCGCCGAGTTGGGCGACAAGAGCCAGCTCATGGCCATGACCTTCGCCACCCGGTTCAAGCCGTGGCCGGTCCTCGCCGGAATCACCCTGGCCACCGCGGTGGTCCACCTGGTCAGTGTCGGCCTCGGCGGGCTGGCCGGTGACCTCCTCCCCACCACGGCGATCACGATCATCGCCGGTATCGCCTTCCTCGGCTTCGCCCTGTGGACGTTGCGCGGGGACGAGCTGACGGACGAGGAGGCCCAGAAGGCGCAGCGCACCACCCGATCGGCGATCATCGCCGTGACCGTCGCCTTCTTCCTCGCCGAGCTGGGCGACAAGACCATGCTGGCCACCATCACCCTCGCCACCCAGCACGGCTGGTTCGGCACCTGGGTCGGTTCGACCGTCGGCATGGTCGCCGCCGACGCCCTGGCCATCCTGGTCGGGCGGATGCTCGGCAAGCACCTGCCGGAGAAGATCATCAGGTACGGCGCCGCCGCCGCGTTCGCCGTCTTCGGCGTGATCCTGCTGCTCGAACCCCTGCTGACCTGATCGAGGCCACACGTGGTGGTGAGCGGGTCCGGCGCCGCTCACCTGCCGGCGATCTCCTGGCCTCGGCCGGAAGCCGCCGCGGCGGGGGCGGCGATCGGGAACGGGGCGGTCAGCCGATCAGGGCGAGGCGGTGGGCGGCCGCGGTGGCCTCGCCCCGGCTGGAGACGCCCAGCTTGCCGAGGATGTTGGAGACGTGCACGCTCACCGTCTTGGCCGAGATGAACAGCTCGGCGGCGACCTCGCGGTTGGACCTCCCCTGGGCGACCAGCCGGAGCACCTCCAGTTCGCGCGGGGTCAGCAACTGCTCCTCGCTCCCCGTCCGGTCGGTGAGGGAGATCCCCACCCGGCGGGCGAGCGAGGAGATCTCGCCCGCCAGCGGCCGGGCGGAGATCGCCACGGCGATCGGATGGGCGGCGCGCAGCCGGTCGGCGGCACCGTCGCGATCGCCCGCGCCGGCCGCCGCCCGTCCGGCGTGCAGCAGTGACCTCGCCTGCGGGAGAGGGCGGCCCAGCCGTTCCCAGACCGCGGCCGCGGCGTCGTGGTCGCGGGCGACACCGAGCCGGTAGGCCTCGGAGACGGGGCTGTCCACGGTCATCGTGGCCGCCGCCTCCTCGACGCGGGCGCGCAGTGCCGCCACCCGTTCGGGGGCGAACGCCCCGATCGTCTCGCAGACCCCTCCGAGCAGGTCGAGCATCCGCCAGCCCAGCATGGGCTTGCCCATGATCCGTGTCTCCAGGACGACCCGCTCGGCGACCTCCAGCGCGGCCGGCGGCTCCCCGTCGAGCAGGTGCAGGCCGATCAGGAGCCGGGAGTTGGCGGTCAGTTCCTGGGTGAACTCCTCCGAGGTGGCGTCGAAGGCGCCCACCTCGTTCAGGACGGACCTGAGCACGTCCGTCTCGCCCCGGGCGACCGCCACGTCGGCGCGGGTCCGCCGCAGGTGGTGGCGGGTGCGCAGGATGGGACCCATGCCCAGGGCCTGCTCGGCCAGCTGGGCCGCCTCCTCGAACCTGCCCAGCGCGTCCAGCGCCTCGGCCCGGTTGTTGGCGATGAACGTGCCCTGGACCCGGTAGAGGCCGTACTTCCTGGCCAGCCGCTCCCCTTCGAGCGCCAGCTCGATCGCCTCGGTGGAGCGGCCCATGTTGTTCAGCGCGTCCACGTTGTTGGCGAGGGCGCGCAGCACGATGTCGCCGGAACCGACGCGCTCGCCGATCGCCTGCGCTCTCGTGTTGAGCCGGACCGTGGCGTCGATGCGTCCCGCGAGCGAGTCGCCCAGCGCGAGGTTGAGCAGCAGATCGGCCTCCAGCGGCTCCTCGCCGTGCTCGCGCACGATCCGCACCGCCTCCTCGGTGAGCGCCGTCCCCTCGTCCAACTCGCCGCTGAACATCAGGTACGAACCGAGCTGGGACAGCACCCCGGCGCGGTCCAGCCCAGGTTCGGGGACCAGCCGCTCGGCGTAGCGAAGGTCGCTGAGCACTCCCGGCGCCCGCTTGGCCTTCTTGAACTGCGACCCGCGTACGAGCAGGTTCGCCACCCGGGCCGGCTCGGCCCGCTCGTCGAGTTCGTCCAGTGCGGCCTTGACGAACTTGCCGCCCCTGCCGACCTCACCGCACGCGCCGGCGGCCTCCGCGGCGCGTTCCAGGACCGTGGTGTGGTCGACACCGATGCGCTCGGCGGCGTCGGGGACCTTGCTCCACAGCGTGAGCACCCGCTCGAGCAGCTGCATCATCTCGTTGTAGGCGAAGGTCTTCGCGGCCTTGCCCGCGGCCTCCCAGGCGGAGATGAGGGCCCAGAGGTCGTTTCTGGCGGAGTGCCAGTGGTGGGCGATCTCGATGGCGGCCCGGCCGGGCGGGACGAGCGTGCGGTCGCCGCCGATCTCCTCGGCGAAGCGGGCGTGCAGCCGTACGTGCTCACCCGGCAGGAGCTCGTCGTGCACGGCCTCGCGGATCAGCGCGTGCCGGAAGACATAGGCGTGGTCGTCGGTGACCTGCAGCACGTTGGCCGCGATCGCGGTGCGCAGCGCGTCGTCGAGGTCGACGTCGGACAGGCCGCTGACCGCGGCGAGCAGGGCGTGGCCCACCCGGATGCCACCGGCCGCGGCGATGCGCAACACCCGCTGGGTCTCCTCGGGGAGCCGCTCGACGGAGCCGATGATCAGGTCGTGCAGGGAGTCGGGGAAGACGCAGTCGCCGCCGCACTCCATCAGCGCCTCGACGAAGAGCGGGATGCCCTCGCTGCGCTGGAAGACCCTGTTCACCTGGACGAAGTCGGGAACGGTGCCGAGGATGCCGGCCATCTGGGCCGCCACCTCCGGCAGGGTGAGCCGGGGCAGGTCCATCCGGAGGACCCCGTCCAGCCGGCCGAGCTCGGCCAGCACCGGCCTGAGCGGGTGCTGGCGGTGGAGCTCGTCGGAGCGGTAGGTGAGGATCATCAGCACGGGTGCGGCGCGAAGGTTCCGGCTGAGGAAGGCGATCAGGTCGCGGCTGGAGCTGTCGGCCCAGTGCACGTCCTCGATGAGGAGGATCACCGGTCGCCTCTCGGCGAGCCGTTCCAGCAGGGTGAGAACCTGCTCGAAGAGCCGGGCCCGGGCGGTGTCGCTCTCCGTGTCGCCGCTCGGCTCACCGAACTCGGGCAGTAGCCGGGCCAGGTCGCGTGCCGCTCCCTCGGGAAGCAGCGCCGCGACCTCCTCGGCACCGCACTCGCGGACGAGCTGGCGGATCGCCGCGGTGAACGGCGCGTAGGCGAGGCCCTCGGTCGACAGCTCCACGCAGCCCCCGTTGAGCACGTGGGCGCTGTCGGCCGAGGCCCGTTCCGCGAAACACCCGATCAGCCGTGACTTGCCGACGCCGGCCTCGCCGCCGAGCAGCACCGTCGTCGCCGCGTTCTTCCGTGTCTGTTCGAAGGCCTCGGTCAGATCCGCAAGTTCCGCCTCCCGTCCTACGAAGACGGGGCTTACCGCCCGACCGACCATGTCTGCCAGCATGTCACGCCTTACAGGTAGCACTCCTCCTATTTTTCGCTCGGTGAAATCGATCCTCTACGGAGGCAGAGAGGCCCGGCCGGGCGAGAGGAGGCGGCCGGGCTCTCGGGGCGTGGTCATGCTGGAATGATCTTGCCGAGGAGGCTCCTGCGGAGCTTGCCGCCCGGGCGGGCCTTCCCGGCCTGCTGAGCCTCACGGGCGAGACGGTGGCTGTCGGCCTGCTGGCGGAGCTCGGCGGTCCTCTGGGTGATCAACTGGAGCTGAAGTTCGGGACCCATGGGGTTCCTTCCTGAATGTGGTGCCTTCCTGACACACTCAAGATTCGTCCTAAGGCCCCCGGTCCCACATCGGGAGGATGTCCTATCTCCGGGCCGCTCCGCGCCCCACCCCTACTTAGGCCCTACCTAGAACACGCCGGACGACTCCGGGCCGCCTCAGTGGACGGCCTCGTGCGACACGGAGAGCCCGGCCCCGGCGGATGTTGACGAAAACCGACGGGAGGGCTGTGCAAGGTCCAGTTTGGAACTAATCACACCAGTGGGCATGCTGGGGAGGTGTCAACTATGACTACCTCGCTCGCGGACGTGGCCACGTCCAACGCCACGCTGCGAACCTTCCTGCACGGTCTGCCCGGTGTCGATCGCGTGGGCGCCGACCAGCGCGCCGCGATGCTCGGCACCCGATCCATCAAGACGACCGCCAAGGCCCAGGCCATCGATCTCGCCATCGGCATGGTGGACCTGACGACCCTGGAGGGAGCCGACACCCCGGGTAAGGTCCGCGCGATGTGCGCCAAGGCCCTCCACCCAGACCCGGCCGACCCCTCGGTACCCAGGGTGGCCGCGGTGTGCGTCTACCCCGACCTGGTCGCCGAGGCCGCGACGGCGCTGAAGGGCACCGGTGTCAAGGTGGCCAGCGTCGCGACCGCCTTCCCCAGCGGACGCTCCTCGCTCGACGTCAAGGTCGCCGACACCGGCTTCGCGGTGGCGGCCGGAGCCGACGAGATCGACATGGTCATCGACAGGGGCGCGTTCCTCGCGGGTGACTACGTCAAGGTCTTCGAGGAGATCGTCGCGATCAAGGCCGCCTGCGGCGCCGCTCACCTGAAGGTGATCCTGGAGACCGGCGAGCTGTCCACGTACGACAACGTGCGCCGCGCGTCCTGGCTGGCCATGCTGGCCGGGGGCGACTTCATCAAGACCTCCACCGGAAAGGTGCAGCCCGCCGCGACCCTTCCGGTGACGCTGATCATGCTGGAGGCGGTCCGCGACTTCCTGGCCGTGAGCGGCCGGAAGGTCGGGGTGAAGCCCGCGGGCGGCATCCGGACCACCAAGGACGCGATCAAGATGCTCGTCCTGGTCAACGAGACCGTCGGCGAGGGCTGGCTCAGCCCCGACTGGTTCCGGCTCGGCGCCTCCACACTCCTCAACGACCTGCTGATGCAGCGCCAGAAGATGGCCACCGGCAGGTACGCGGGTCCCGACTACTTCACCCTCGACTAAGGCGTTCACATGTTTGAGTACGCACCGGCGCCCGAGTCGCGTGACGTCGTCGACATCAGGCCGTCCTACGGTCTGTTCATCGACGGTGAGTGGGTCGACTCCCAGGGCGGGGATCTTCACAAGACCGTCAACCCGGCGTCCGAGGAGGTCCTGGCGGAGGTCGCCTGGGCGACGGAGGCCGATGTCGATCGGGCGGTCTCGGCCGCCCGCAAGGCGTTCGGCGTCTGGTCGGCGCTGCCCGGCTCGGAAAGGGCCAAGTACCTCTTCAGGATCGCGCGGATCATCCAGGAGCGCTCGCGCGAGCTGGCCGTGCTGGAGTCCCTGGACAACGGCAAGCCCATCCGCGAGTCCCGCGACGTGGACCTGCCCCTGGTGGCGGCCCATTTCTTCTACTACGCGGGCTGGGCGGACAAGCTGGAATACGCCGGGTACGGCGCCGGCCCGCGCCCGCTCGGGGTGGCCGGCCAGGTCATCCCGTGGAACTTCCCGCTGCTCATGCTCGCCTGGAAGATCGCCCCTGCCCTGGCCTGCGGTAACACCGTGGTCCTCAAGCCCGCCGAGACCACCCCGCTGACCGCGCTGCTGTTCGCGGAGATCTGCGCGCAGGCCGACCTGCCGCCCGGCGTGGTCAACATCGTGACCGGTGCCGGGCAGACCGGCGCCGCCCTGGTCGACCACCCCGGCGTCGACAAGGTGGCCTTCACAGGCTCCACCGAGGTCGGCCGCCGGATCGCCAGGTCGGTCGCGGGCTCCGGCAAGAAGGTCACCCTGGAGCTGGGCGGCAAGGCCGCGAACATCGTGTTCGAGGACGCCGCGCTGGACCAGGCGGTCGAGGGCATCGTCAACGGGATCTTCTTCAACCAGGGCCACGTCTGCTGCGCGGGCTCCCGGCTGCTGGTGCAGGAGTCGATCGAGACGGAACTGCTCGACGCGCTGAAGCGGCGGCTCGGCACGCTCAGGCTGGGCGACCCGCTGGACAAGAACACCGACATCGGCGCGATCAACTCCGCGGCCCAGCTCGCCAAGATCCGCGAGCTGTCGGACCTGGGGGAGGCGGAGGGCGCCGAGCGCTGGTCCCCGGCCTGCTCGCTGCCCGACAAGGGGTTCTGGTTCCCGCCGACCATCTTCACCGGTGTCGCCCAGTCACACCGGATCGCCCGCGAGGAGGTCTTCGGCCCCGTGCTGTCCGTGCTGACCTTCCGCACCCCGGCCGAGGCGGTGGAGAAGGCCAACAACACCCCGTTCGGCCTCTCGGCGGGCGTATGGACGGAGAAGGGGGCGCGCATCCTGTGGATGGCGAGCAGGCTCCGCGCCGGCGTCGTCTGGGCCAACACCTTCAACCGGTTCGACCCCACCTCGCCGTTCGGCGGCTACAAGGAGTCGGGATACGGGCGAGAGGGCGGACGACACGGGCTGGAGGCGTACCTCGATGTGTGAGCATCAGCGCCTCAGGCGCCGCCGCCGCCGTGCCCAGAGCACCCGGGGTCACGGCTTCGCCCGCGCCGGGCGGCCGGTGCTGCGCGGCTGGTTCGCCCACCGGTGCGGCGTGAGCCGCTGCGGTCAGATCTTCGTGCCGGCCCGGCTGGCGCAGCAGGAGAGCTCGTGGAGAGGGCTGGGAAATGAGTAAGGCGGAGAAGCCGGGCCGGGCGCGGGCGGCCAAGCCGGCCACCGAGCAGGCCCCGGGCCCCGGGGACGGGCGTCGGCCCGCACGGCTCGCCGTGCGCAAGACGTACAAGCTGTACATCGGCGGGGCGTTCCCGCGCTCCGAGAGCGGAAGGTCCTACCCGGTGACCTCCTCCAGCGGCGACTTCCTCGCCAACGCCGCCAAGGCCTCCCGCAAGGACGCCCGCGACGCGGTGACGGCCGCGCGCAAGGCCTTCGGCGGCTGGTCGGGTGCCACCGCGTACAACCGGGGACAGGTCCTCTACCGCGTCGCCGAGATGCTGGAGAGCCGGCGGGCCCAGTTCATCGCCGAGCTGGCCGAGTCCGGGACGAAGAACGCGCGGGAGGTCGTGGACGCGAGTGTCGACCGGCTGGTCTGGTACGCCGGCTGGTCCGACAAGATCGCCGCGGTCGCCGGGTCCGCCAACCCCGTCGCCGGTCCCTACTTCAACATCTCCTCGCCGGAGCCGACCGGCGTGGTCGCGGTGGTCGCCCCCGACAAGCCGCTGCTCGGGCTCGTCTCGGTGATCGCCCCGGTGATCGTCACCGGCAACACCTGCGTGGTGATCGCGAGCGAGCGCGCCCCGCTGCCCGCGATCACCCTGGCCGAGGTGCTCGCCACCTCGGACCTGCCCGGTGGGGTGGTCAACATCCTCACCGGCTCCGTCGCCGAGATCGCCCCCCATCTGGCCGCGCACATGGACGTCAACGCCCTCGACCTGGCCGGGGTCACCGACGGGGCGGTGGCGGTCGCGTGCGAGGAGGCGGCGGCGGAGAACCTCAAGCGGGTCCTCCGTCCCGCCGAGACCGACTGGTTCGCGGACCCGGGCACCGGGCGGATGACCGCCTTCCTGGAGACGAAGACGGTCTGGCACCCCACCGGCGTCTGACCCTTACGGGGCCGCCCGCGGGGTCTCCCCCGCGGGCGGCCCCGTAAGGACGGAAAGACGATCAGGCGGGCAGGGCGTGGCGGGTCCAGGGGCGGGCGGCCTCCAGCTGGCCGGCCAGGGCCAGGAGCTGCGCCTCACCCCCCGGGGCGGCGACGAGCTGGACGCCGATCGGCATGCCGCTGGAGTGCCGGCCGTACGGGACGGTCATGGCGGGCCAGCCGGCCATGTTCCAGGCCGCGGTGGCGGGCGCGTACGTCAGGTTGGCGCGGGCGTTCGCCAGGAGCCCGCGCCGGCCCCAGCGCTCGGCGGCCGGTGGCAGGGCGGCGAGCGTCGGTGTGACGAGCACGTCGGCGTTGCCGAACCACTGGTCGGCGCCGTACGCGCGCCAGCGGTCACGGCCCGCCGTGCCGTCCGCCCCGAATCTGGCGAGCAGCCGCCCGGCTCTCGCCAGGGACCTGGTGCGCCGTTCGAGACCGCGCGGGTCGAGGCCGTCCACGTCGTCCCTGGCGCACGCGAACCAGGTGGCGACAGCGGCCGCGCCGACCCCGAAGGGCATCCGCCGGGGGTGTTCCACCACGGTGTGCCCCGCGGCGCCCAGCACCTCCGCCGCCCCGGTCACCGCCCGCTGGAACTCGGCGTCCACCGAGAGCCCGGAGGGCAGCGGCATCGGTGCGACCGTGATCCGCAGCCTCAGCGGTTCCGACAGGGTCAGCCCGCCCGGGTAGTCGTCGATGGCGCTGTCCACGCCGAGTGCCTCGCTCTCGCCGGGCGTCGCCAGCGACATGTCGTCCGCCATCACGGCCAGGGCCAGGGCGAGATCGGCCACGGTGGTGGCCAGCGGGCCGTTCTCCGACATCCCGTACCAGTCGTGCTCGGGCGGCGGGACCACCCCGTGACCCGGCTTGATCGAGACCAGGCCGCAGCAGGCGGCCGGGATGCGCAGCGAGCCCAGCCCGTCGTTGCCGTGGGCCAGCGGGACCATGCCCGCCGCCACGGCGGCCGCGCTCCCGCCCGACGACCCGCCGGGGGTGCGCCCGAGGTCCCACGGGTTGCGCGTCACGCCGTACACGCTGTCGGAGAATCCGACCAGGCAGAGCTCCGGAACGTTGGTGATGCCGACGACCACCGCGCCTGCGGCCCTGAGCCTGGCCACCACGGGATGGTCCTCGTCCGCAGGCGCGTCCGGCGTCGCCGCGGAACCGTTGCGGGACGCCTCGCCCCTGATCGGCACATTGTCCTTGATCGCGATCGGCACCCCGGCGAGCGGCAGCCCGGACAGGTCCGCCCGCTCCTGTAGCGCCCGCGCCTCGGCCAGCGCCCGCTCGGCGAGGACCGTGCGGAACGCCCCGACGCGCCCGTCACGCTCGGCGATGGCGTCGAGATGCTCCTCGACGACCATGGGCGCGGTGACCTTCCCCCGTCGCACGGCCTCCGCGATCTCCACTGCGGAACTTCCCACCCACGACATGAACCGAGTGTGGTCCGGCGAGTCCGCCAGGGGAAGCGTCCCACGTCTCAATCAGGTGACTTGTCCGGCTCATCGGTGTTATTCCGCTCGCTGTCGTTCCGCTCGCCCCGCCGGGGCTCGCGCCCCGTCGCCTTGAGTGCCAGGCGGAGTGCGTACTCCAGCTGGGCGTTGACACTTCGCAGGTCGTCGGCCGCCCATTTGGCGATCACCTCGTAGACGGCCGGGTCAAGCCTCAGCAGGATCTTCTTGCGCTCAGCCATAGAGGCTGCCGGCGTTGACCACCGGCTGCGTCGCCTTGTCACCGCAGAGGACGACCAGCAGGTTGGAGACCATCTGCGCCTTGCGCTCCTCGTCGAGTTCCACCACCTCATCCTCCCGCAGCTTGGTCAGTGCGAGCTGAACCATGCCGACCGCGCCGGCGACGATGTGGGTGCGCGCCGCGACCACCTGGGCGGCCTGCTGCCGGACCAGCATCGCCTGGGCGATCTCCGGAGCATAGGCGAGGTGGGTGATCCGCGCCTCCAGCACCTCCACCCCGGCGAGCTGGGTGCGGTCGCTCAGCTCGGTGGTGAGTTCGGCGGCCACCTCGGCGCCGTCGCGCAGGCTGGTACGGCCCTCCTCGTGGGCGTCGTACGGGTGGCTGGTGGCCAGGTGCCTGACGGCGGCCTCGGACTGGATCGCCACGTACTGCTCGTAGTCGTCCACGGAGAACGTCGCCTTGGCGGTGTCGGCGACCTTGTAGACGACGACGGCGGCGATCTCCACGGGGTTGCCGTCGGCGTCGTTCACCTTGAGCTTGGTCGTCTCGAAGTTGCGCACCCGGAGGGTGACGCGCGCCTTGCTGGTGAACGGCAGCACCCACTGGAACCCGGCCTGGTTCACCGTCCCGATGTAGCGGCCGAAGAACTGCACGACCTTCGCCTCGTTCGGGTTGATCACCGTGAACCCGGTGGCCGTGACCGTCGCGACGACCCCCCAGACGACCGCCGCGGCGATCAGCCACGTTTCCCCCGCCGTCCACCCGGCCCAGGCCAGGACGGCCCCGAGCGCCAGGAGCCCGATCAGGACACCGAATCCGCTCGCCCGGAAAGCACGTCGTTCCATGTACGCCACCTTTGCTATCGAAGTGATATCACTACGATAGCTCACAAAAGCCGGCCGCGCGCCGGTCGCAGGGTGAGGTCTCCGGCCTTGCCGCCGGAGGCAGGGCACGATCGCCCGGCCGGCACGGGAGGTGAGGAGGCGTGCGCCGGGCGTGGCTCCCGGGCCGGTGGGGGAGGTGGGCGGAGCCCGGAGTAGGCCCCGTGTCGGCCCCGTGTCGGCGCTGTGTCAGCGTCGCGGGTTGGTGCGGCGGGTGGCGGTGGCCGACATGGGGTCGTCCGGCCAGGGGTGCCGGGGATAACGGCCGCGGAGCTCGGCGCGGACCGCGCGGTAGCCCTCGCGCCAGAACGAGGCCAGGTCGGCGGTGACCGCGGCGGGACGGCCCGCGGGGGAGAGCAGGTGGATCACCAGCGGGACCCCCGCGACGCGCGGGGTCTCGGCCCAGCCGAACAGCTCCTGCAGCTTGGCCGCCAGTACCGGCTGCTCGCCCGAGTAGTCGATCCTGATCCGTGACCCGCTCGGCACCTCGACCCGTTCCGGGGCCGTCTCCGCCAGCCGGGCGTTCCACGGGACCAGGCGGTGCAGCGCGGAGACCACGTCGAGGCGCTCCAGGTCGGACCGGCGACGGGCCCGCGACAGCTCGGGCTCCAGCCAGCGGTCGGCCGCCTCGATCAGCGCGTCGTCGTCCGTCACGGGCCAGGGGTCGCCGAGCGTGCGCCGGCAGAAGGCCAGGCGTTCGCGCAGGGCCACGGCCTCGGGCGTCCAGCGCAGGACCGACAGGCTCTCGGCGCGCAGACCTTCCAGGACGGCGGGCCGTACGTCGGCGTCGCGGAGCGTGCTGTCGGCCAGCTCGATCGCGCCCAGCCGTTCCACCCGGCGGGCCGACACGTCGCCACGCCGCTCTCCCGGGGGTACGCGCCAGACGATCTCCTCGGCGGAGCCGTACAGAGGGGCCGCGGCGAGCCTGGCGATCTCCTCGTCGATCACCACCGCCTGCCTGATCCTGGCGGACGCCGCCCCGGCGGGCCGGTCCGCGACCGCGACGGCCAGCCACTCCGCCGTCCCCAGCCGCGACCCGCGCGGCAACTCGGCGGCCGTTCCCGAGGCCATCAGGTACGAGCCGCCCCGGCGCCGCGCCACCCGCTCGGGATAGGCCAGCGCCACGACGATCCCGGCCACCGCGTCGTCGTCCCAGACCGTCCTGCCGCCCTGGGCCGGGCCGCCACGCCGGGGTGTGACGTCGGCGGACGGCGGTCGCCCCTGGCGCCGGTCGGGGCCGGGGACGGCGCGGGCCAGGCGCCCGGCCTCCTGACGCCACCGGGCGGAGAAGCCGTCCCCGCCCCGGCGCGCGGAGCGCCAGACCGCCACCAGGTCGTCACCCGCGTCCCTGGGCAACTGCTCCGACAGCAGCGCCACGACCTCGGCGACCCGGGACCTCGCGTCGACCCCGGTGCCCGCCAGGGGATCGGTTCCGGCGTCGATCAGGGCCCGCGCCAGGCGCGGATGGACACCGGCCCCGGCCATCCGCCGTCCCCGCTCGGTCACCCGGCCCACGGTGGGCCCCGGCGCGTCAGGGGAGTCCAGGGCCCCCAGGGCGTGCAGGGTGCGGCGGGCGGCGTTCATCGCGGCGGCCGGGGGCGGGTCGAGCAGGGCCAGGCCGGTGGCGGCGGGGTCGCCCCAGCAGGCGGCCTGGAGGGCGAAGCCGGTCAGGTCGGCGAGCGCGATCTCGGGCCGCGCGTGCTCGGGCAGCCGCTCGTGCTCGGCCCGTGACCAGCAGCGGTAGACCACGCCCGGTGCCTCGCGGCCCGCCCGCCCCGCCCGCTGGGTGGCCGAGGCCCGGGACGCGCGGACCGTGGTGAGCGAGCCGAGGCCGCGGGCGTGGTCGGTACGGGGTTCCCTGGCCAGGCCGGAGTCGACCACCACCCGTACGCCGGGCACGGTCAGGCTCGACTCGGCGACCGAGGTGGCGAGAACCACCCTGCGCCCCTCACCCGGGGAGAGAACCGCGTCCTGGACCCGGGCCGGGGCCTGACCGTGCACCTGGAGGACGTCGACGCCGGGAAGCATCGCGGCCACCCGGCCGATCTCGCCGACGCCCGGCAGGAAGCAGAGCACGTCCCCCTCGTGCTCCGCCAGCGCGCGCCGTACGACGGCTGCGACATGGGCCAGGAACGCCGGGTCCACCCGCGTGCCGTGCGGCGGCGCGACGTTCCCCGAGGGCGGAACCCAGACGGGCGTGACCGGATACGCGGTGCCGGACGCGTGCACGATCGGCGCGGGGTCGCCCGGGCCCAGGAGCCGGGCCCAGGGGGCGGCGTCGGCGGTGGCGGAGGTGGCGACGATCCGCAGGTCGGGGCGGAGCGTGGCGCGGACGTCGAGGAGGAAGGCCAGCGCGGTGTCGGCGTCCAGGTGGCGCTCGTGGCACTCGTCCAGCAGGACCGTGTCCACGCCTTCGAGGTCGGGGTCGCGCTGGAGTCGCTGGAGGAGGACCCCCGTGGTGACGACCTCGACGACCGTCCTGGCCCCGGCCCTGCGCTCGCCGCGGATGGAGAACCCGACCTCCGCGCCCACCTCCGACTCCAGCAGCCATGCCATCCGCCTGGCCGCCGCCCGCACCGCCATCCGTCTCGGCTCGGCCACGATCACCCGCTTCGGCGCCGGGCCGTCGAGGAGCCCGGCCAGCGCGAGCGGGACGAGCGTGGTCTTGCCGGTGCCCGGGGGCGCGGTGAGCACGGCGACGCCCCGCTCGTCCAGCGCCGCGAGCAACTCGGGCAGGGCGTGGCGGACGGGCAGGCCGGACCAGTCGGAACGCACCCGTCCAGTGTCCACGAGCCCGCCCCGCCACGAGACGCGCCCCCGGCCTCGCGGGCTCGGGATCACGCGTACCACGGCGGGCCGGACCCACCTGCGTCGACGGGGCGGGCGACGCCATGGGCCCGCGCGGCGTCCTCGTCGCGCACGGGCTCAGGCGGACAGGCCCTCGGCCACCGGGTCGCCGCCGGCAGCGGGCGCCGGGAGAGGCCGGGACCCTAGGCCGACGGGTCGAGGACCCCGGTGCTCACCAGGGCGATGATGAGGACGCCGAGGGCGATCCGGTAGATCACGAAGCCGGTGAAGCGGTGGGTGCTGATGTACTTCAGGAACCAGGAGACCGCCAGGTAGCCCACCACGAAGGAGATCACGGTGGCCAGGATCGTCGGACCCCAGTCGGGCGCCGGGCCTTCGCCGATCTTCGACAGCTCCAGGAAGCCGGCGCCGAGCACGGCCGGGATGGCCAGCAGGAAGGAGTACTTCGCGGCCTCCTCCCTGCGGTAGTCCAGCAGCAGCCCGGCGCTGATCGTGCCGCCGGAGCGTGACACGCCGGGAATCAGCGCGAGGGACTGGGCGAAGCCGTAGACCAGGGCGTGGGTGAAGCTGAGGTGCCGCTCCAGGGTGAGCCTGTTGCGGGCGGTGCGGTCGGCGAACCACAGGACGAGGCCGAAGACGATCAGGGTCGTGCCGATCAGGCGCAGGTCGCGGAAGACGCTCTCGATGGAGTCCTTGAAGAGCAGGCCGAGCACCACGATCGGAATGGTTCCCACGATGACGTACCAGCCCATCCGGGCGGAGTGGTGGCCGCGCAGGTCGGGTGTCCACAGGGAGCGCGTCCAGGTGGAGATGATCTCCCAGATCTCCTTACGGAAATAGATCACCACCGCGGCCTCGGTGCCGAGCTGGATGACCGCGGTGAACGCGGCCCCGGGGTCCTCCCAGCCGAAGAACGCCGAGGCGACCCGGATGTGGGCGCTGGAGGAGATCGGCAGAAACTCCGTCAGTCCCTGGATCAGTCCGAGGACCACGGCTTCGAACCAGCTGATCACTTCAGCACCTTCCGTACCAGCGCGTGCGTAGCGTACGCGAGGCTAGCGCAGGGACGGGCCGGCTGTGACCCGGTCCGCAGGCTGAGATGTGTCATCGGCGGGGCCCGCCGCCGGAGGGGACGGCATGGTGACCGCGGAGTATCGGAGCGGTCACCTGGACATTTTGGGTAGCCCCAAAACCTAGTGGCACTTAAGCCGTTGCCAAGTTGGACGCAAGAGGGGTTCACATACTCCGACCTAAGGAGTTTGCCTAACGAAACGGCGTCACATGGCACCGCAGTCCCCCCTGACCGTCCTGCATCTGTTTCAGGAGCGCGTGCGAGCCGCGCCCCAGGCGATCGCGCTGATCACGTCGGACGGCGTTCTCACCTACCAGGCACTGGACGCCCTGTCGACTCGGTTGGCGAAGCGGATCGCCGGGCTCGGGGCGGGGCCGGAGTCTCTCGTCGGGGTTCTCGCGGATCGCTCCGTGGCCCTCGTCGCGGCCCAGCTCGCCGCGTTGAAGACGGGCTCCGCCTTCGTACCGCTCGATCCGGCGGCTCCGGCCGAGCGCCTCCACACCATGTTGGACGACGCCCGGGTCGTCGCCGTGGTGACCGACTCGAACTGGTCGGCGCGACTGACGCACCCCGACACTCCTCCCCTGGTCCTCGTCGAGGACCTCGATGGGGAGGACCTCGACGGCGAGGACCTCGACGGCGGGGAGACCGCTCGGGCACACCTCGACAGGCTCGCCTACACCATTTACACGTCCGGTTCGACCGGGCGCCCGAAGGGGGTCCTGGTACCGCACGGCGGGCTGCTCAACCTGGTGCGATGGCATCACCGGGAGTACGGCACCACGGCGCGGGACCGGACCGCGCTCATCGCGGGCCCGGCATTCGACGCCAGCGTCTGGGAGATCTGGACATACCTGACGGCAGGGGCGAGCATCGCGATACCGGACGCGGACACCCGGGGTTCCCTCACCGCCCTGCGCGACTGGGTCGTGGCACAGGAGATCACCGCGTGCTTCTTCCCCACGCCCGTCGTCGAGGCCCTTGTCGACCTCGACTGGCCGCCTGCGACGAAGCTCCGGATCATGTTCGCCGGTGGGGATCGCCTCACCCGCCACCCGCCCTCGGGGCTTCCCTTCCGCCTGGTGAACACCTACGGGCCCACGGAATGCTCGATCATCACCACCGTCGCCGAGGTGCCCGGCCATGCCGAGGACACCGGCGCGCCCTCGATCGGCGAGGTCATCGACGGCGCGGACGTCCATCTGCTCGACGAGCGCCTCGAACCGGTGGCGTCCGGCGAGACCGGCGAGATCTACATCGGCGGAGCCGGAGTGGCCAGAGGCTACCTGGGGCGTCCCGAGCTGACGGCCGAGGCCTTCGTCCCGGACCCGTTCGGTGGGTCGGCGGGCGCGCGGCTCTACAAAACGGGGGACTTCGCCAGGATCAGGCCCGACGGCCGGCTTGATTTCATCGGCCGCGCCGACCACCAGGTGAAACTCCGGGGTTACCGGATCGAGCTCGGCGAGATCGAGGTGGTGCTCGGCCGGCACCCCCACGTGCGGTCCGCCGCGGTGCTCCTCCAGCAGGACCAGCTCGTCGCCTACGTCGTCATGAGCGGCGGGACGGTCGAGGAGTTGCGGGTGTTTCTCGGTGCCAAGCTCCCCGAGTACATGGTTCCCGCGCGCTTCGTCCCGCTCGCGGAGATGCCGCTCACCCTCAACGGGAAGATCGACCGCCGAGCGCTGCCCTCGGTCCAGGCCGCCGACGCGATCCGTGACTCGACGTCACCCCGGACGCCCACCGAAGCGGCCGTCGCCGAGGCGTGGCGGCGCGTCTTCGACCTGGAGCGGGTCGGCGTCCACGACGACTTCTTCGCGCTGGGAGGTCACTCGCTCGCCGCGATACGGATGGCCGCGCAACTGGAGGAGGCCCTGCGCAGGCCGGTCCAGTCGAGGATCTTCTTCGAGCATCCCACCGTCGCGGCCGTCGCCCGGGAGATCGACGGCGGAGTGAAGGAAGCGTCGCGGCCTCTCGTCCCCGGCTCGGTGAGCGAGTGGTCGCCGCTCTCGCCCGCACAGCAGCGGCTGTGGTTCATCGACCGCCTGACTCCCGGCAGCGCTCTCTACAACGTGCCGGTCTCCTACACGATCGACGGCGATCTGGACGCCGCCGCGCTCGAACGCGCGGTGAACGAGATCGTCAGGCGGCACGAACCCCTGCGCACCCGCTACGACGAGCGGGCGGGCCTGCCCGCCCAGCACGTGGCCGCCTGGCGGCCCGTTCCCTTCGTCACCGCCGACCTGCGCGGGCTCCCGGGCGAGCGGCGGGCCGAACTCGTCGACGCCGACGCCCGGGCCCCCTTCGACCTCCGTACCGGCTCGCTGCTGCGGGGGCTGCTCCTGCGGCTCGCCGACGACCGTCACGAGCTCCTGCTGACCGTGCACCACATCGCGTTCGACGGCTGGTCGACGAACGTCCTCCTCGCCGAGCTGGGCGAGCTGTACGAGGCGTTCGTCACCGGGCGTCCCCCGGTACTGCCCACGCTCACCGCCCGCTACGCCGACCTCACCGCCTGGTCGTCGGGGCGGCTGCGGAGCGTCGCCGAGGAACAGCTGGTGTTCTGGGGCGGGCGCCTGGCGCGACTGCCCGACTCCCTGGAACTGCCCTACGACCGCCCTCGTTCCCCGGCCAGGAGCCACCGCGGCACGAAGCTTCGCCGTCCGCTGCCCGCCGGGCTCGTCCCCGCCCTGGAGTCGGTGGGCGTGGAGGCGCGGGCCAGCCTGTTCATGGTGATGTTCGCCGCCTTCCAGGTGCTGCTCCGCCGCTACACGGGCCGGCAGGACATCGTGGTGGGGGTGCCCGTCGCGGGACGTGACCACCCGGAGGCGGAACGGCTGGTCGGCTTCTTCACGAACACGCTTCCCCTCAGAGTCGACCTGCCGGGGGACCCCTTGTTCGCCGACCTGCTCCGCGAGGTGCGGCGGACGGCTCTCGACGCGTCGGCCAACGCCGACGTCCCCTTCGAGCGGATCGTCGAGAGCCTCGGCCTCGGCGGGGGAGCCGTCCACAACCCGCTCCTCCAGGTCGTGTTCGTGATGCAGCAGGAGGTGCCCGCCGCGCACGCCGCCGGAATCCGCGTCGCGATGAACGGGGAGATCGACAACGGCTGCGCCAAGTTCGACCTGCTGACGTCCGTCGACTTCCCGCCGGACGGTCCCGTGCTGACCGTCGAGTACAGCACCGACCTGTTCGACGCCGAGACGATGGAGCTGTTCCTCGCGCACTACGAGGAGGTGTTGCGGGGGGTGGCCGAGGACCCGCTCCGCCGGATCTCCGAGCTTCCGCCGGCGGGGACCGAGCAGCTGCGCGGCCCCCGTGCGGAGCCCGCCGACGCCTGCCCGCACACGGCGGTCGAGTTCGAGGGCGCCCACCCCGCACCCGTGCCGGGGAGCGAGGTGTTCGTCGCCCCGGCGACGGCACTGGAGAAGGTCATCGCCATGAGCTGGGGCGAGATCCTCGGGGCGGAGGAGGTGGGGCTCCACGACGACTTCTTCACACTGGGCGGTCACTCCCTCCTCGCCACGCGCGCGGCCTCGGCCCTTCGGGAGGCGCTGGGCGTCGACGTCCCGCTGAAGGTCCTGTTCGAGGGACCCACCGTCGCCGCGCTGGCGAGGACGCTGCTCGACGAGCACGGCCCCGGCCTGGAGGAGGCGGCCGAGCTGTTCCTGGTGGTCGCCACCTCCTCCGACGAGGACATGGAAGTAATTCTGCGAGAGATCGGGGACACCAGGTGAACGGTGATCAGTTGTCACCTCGCCGACGCGAGCTGCTGGAGGCGCTGAGAAGGGAGCGGCGGCTACCGGCCCGCTCCGGCGGCATCCCCCGGCGCGAGCCGTCGGAGCGGGCGCCGATGTCGTTCTCCCAGCAACGGCTCTGGTACCTGGACCGGATGCTGCCGGGCACGAGCCTGTACCTGGTGCCCGTCGCCTACCGGCTCCAGGGACCGCTCGACCACGAGGCGCTGGTCAAGGCGCTGAACGAGCTGGTCGCCCGGCACGAGAGCCTGCGGACGACCTTCGCCATGGACGGTGCCGAGCCGGTGCAGCTCATCGCGGCGGACCTGCGCCTGGACCTGCCCGTCATCGACTGCGACGGCGAGGACGAGCTGTGGTCACGGCTGGCGGCACTGGCCGCGGAGCCGATGGACCTGTGCCGCGGGCCGCTGCTGCGCGGGCGGCTGTTGCGGCGCGGTCCCGAGGAGCACGTCCTGCTGCTGACCTTCCACCACGCCGTCGCCGACGACTGGTCGCTTGAGGTGTTCAACCGCGAGCTGGGCGAGCTGTACACGGCCCATCGCGCCGGTCGGCCGGTGGAACTGCCCGAACCGGCCATCCAGTACCCGGACTTCGCGGTCTGGCAGCGGGAGTGGTCGGCGGGCCCCGAGTACGACGCCCAGCTCTCCCACTGGCGGCGGGCCCTCGAAGGCGCCCCCCAGGTGCTGGAGCTCCTCCCCGACCGGCCGCGCCCGCCGGCGCAGTCGTTCGAGGGCAGGTCGCTGCCGTTCCGCGTCGAAGGGCCGGCGGAGGAGTTCCACGCTTTCTGCCGCGGCCTGGGCGCCACCCCGGCCATGGTGCTGCTGGCCGCCTTCCAGATCCTGCTGGCCCGCTACACCGGGCACACCGACATCGTCGTCGGCACCCCTATCGCCAACCGCGACCGCGCGGAGCTGGAAGGTCTCATCGGGTTCCTCACCAACACCGTGGTGATCCGTACGGACGTCTCAGGGAACCCCTCCTTCGCGGCGGTCGTGGCGCGCGTGCGCGAGGCGATGCTGGACGCGCACGCCAACCAGGGCCTGCCCTTCGAGAAGCTGGTCGAGGCGCTGCGCCCGGAACGTCACCTCAGCCGCAGCCCGCTCTTCCAGATGATGTTCATCTACCAGCAGGGGGCCGAGTCCCGGCCGGACCTGGACGAGCTGACCGTCACCCCCGTCCAGGTGCCCTGCGAGACGTCGAAGTTCGATCTGACACTCGCCGTGCGGGACGGCGAGGACGGCATCGAGGGGTCCGTCGAGTACAGCACCGACCTGTTCGACGAGGTCTCCATCCGCGGTCTCAGCCGTCACTTCGGCACACTCCTGGCCGCCGTCGTGGCCGACGCGACGACGCCGGTCTGGGAACTGCCGATCCTGTCGCCCGCGGAACGCGAGCGGATTCTCCTCGGGTGGAACCAGACCGACCAGCCGATCGGTGAGAACCTCGTCCACCGGATGTTCACCCTGCGCGCCCGGTCCGTCCCGGACGCCGTGGCCGTCGTGGACGAAGGCGGGGAGCTGACCTACCGGGAACTCGACGCCGCTTCCGACGAGTGGGCGCGGGCTCTCCAGGCGCTGGGGGTCGGCCGCGGCGGCCTGGTCGGGATCTGCCTGGAGCGCTCCGTCGAGTTCGCCGTCGCCTTCCTCGCCGTGCTCAAGGCGGGCGGGGCGTACGTGCCGCTGGACCCCGCACAGCCGAGGGACCGGCTGGCCTTCGTGCTCGACGACACGCAGGCGGCTCTGCTGCTGACCTCGGGGCGGCTCGCCGACCGGTTCGCCGGCTCGTCGGCCCGGGTGGTCGAGGTGGAGACGCTCGACGGCTCCGGGGCGCCCCCGTTGCGGGAGAGCGGGACCGGCCACGACGACCTGGCCTACGTCATCTACACCTCCGGCTCGACCGGACGGCCCAAGGGCGTGATGGTCACGCATCGCGGCATCGCCAACTACGCGGCCTGGGCCCGCGATGAGTACGTCCCCGTCGGCGGCGCGCCGGTCCACTCCTCCGTCGGGTTCGACCTGACCGTCACGAGCCTGCTGGTGCCGCTGCTCGCCGGTGGCACGGTACACCTGCTGCCCGAGGACGCGGGGGCCGAGGGGCTCGGCGAGGCGCTCCTGGCCAGGCGGGCGCCGTACGGCCTCACGAAGATCACCCCTGCTCACCTGGAGGTCGTGGCACACCAGCTCCCGCCGCACGAGGCCGCGGGGAGGACCAGGAGTTTCGTGATCGGCGGGGAGAGCCTGCTCGCCGAGAACATCGCGTTCTGGCGCCGGCACGCTCCGGAAACCCGCCTGATCAACGAGTACGGTCCGACGGAGACCACGGTCGGATGCGCCACCTACGAGGTCTCCGAGCGGTCGCCGGTCACCGGGGCGGTCCCGATCGGCCGTCCCATCGCCAACACCAGGCTGTACGTCCTCGACCCCCTGCTGAACCCGGTCCCCGTCGGGGTGGCCGGTGAACTCCACGTCGGCGGGGCGGGCGTCGCCCGCGGCTACCTGAACCGCCCGGGGCTGACCGCCGAGCGGTTCCTGCCCGACCCGTTCTCGACGTCGGGCGGCGAGCGCATGTACCGGACGGGAGACATCGTCCGCTACCGCGCCGACGGCAACCTGGAATACCTCGGCCGGCAGGACACCCAGGTGAAGCTGCGCGGGTTCCGCGTCGAGCTGGGCGAGATCGAGGCCGTGATGACGCGGCTGCCCGCCGTCGCCGACGTGGCGGTGGCGCTCAGAGAGGACACCCCCGGCGACAGACGCCTGGTCGCCTATGTCGTGAAGTCCGGCGACGGCGACGGTGACGGTGACCAGGGCGGTGTCGGCGCGCTGCGCGAGGCGCTCAGAGCCGAACTGCCCGACTACATGGTCCCCTCCGCGTTCGTCGTCCTGGACGCGCTGCCGCTGACGGCGAACGGCAAGGTCGACAGGGCCGCGCTGCCCGCCCCGTCCTCCGGGCCGGTCCCCGAGCCCGCGCGCGACAGCGACGTGGAGGGGGACGTGGAGGGGATCGTCGCGGGCGTGTGGAAAACGCTGCTCGGCCGGGACGACGTCGGGGCGCACGACAACTTCTTCGAGGTCGGCGGCCACTCACTGCTGCTGCTCGCCGTACACGGGAAGCTGGTGGAGCTGTTCGGCGACCGGCTCACCGTCACCGATCTGTTCCGCCACCCCACGATCCGCTCGCTGGCCGGCTTCCTCGTCGCCGGGGAACCCGCCAGGGCCACCGTGGCGGTGAAGGCCGCCGTGCCCTCCGGCGGCGCCATCGCCGTCGTCGGGATGGCCTGCCGTTTCCCCGGCGCCCGTACGCCGGAGGAGTTCTGGAGGAACATCGACGACGGGGTGGAGGCCGTCCGGCCCTTCTCCGACGAGGAGATCCTCTCCGACGGCGGCGACCCCGCCCTGCTCGGCGACCCCGCCTACGTCAAGGCCGGCACCGTACTCGCCGACATCGACCGGTTCGACGCGGGGTTCTTCGACCTCACCCCCCGCGAGGCGGAGATCCTCGACCCGCAGCACCGCCTGTTCCTGGAGTGCTCCTGGGAGGCGCTGGAGTACGCGGGGTACGACCCGCACCGGTACTCCGGGCAGATCGGGGTGTTCGCCGGCTCGGGCAGGAGCACCTACCTGACCGACAACCTCCTCCAAGCCCCCGAGGTCGTCCGCGCGGTCGGTGAGTACCAGCTGATGCTCAGCACCGAGAAGGACTTCCTGCCCACCCGTGTCTCCTACAAGTTCAACCTGCGCGGTCCGAGCATCAGCGTGAACACGGCCTGCTCGACCTCGCTGGTGGCGATCCACCTCGCGGGAACGAGCCTGCTGTCGGGCGAGTGCGACATCGCGCTGGCCGGCGGGGCGAGGGTCGACGCGGCGCAGCGCCGCGGTTACCTCTACCAGGTGGGCGGCATCGAGTCCCCGGACGGCCACTGTCGTCCGTTCGACGTGGACGCGCAGGGCACGTTCGGCTCCAGCGGCGTCGGAGTGGTGGCGCTCAAGCGGCTTGAGGACGCGATCGCCGACGGCGACGTCATCCACGCGGTCATCCGCGGCTCCGCGGTGAACAACGACGGCGCGCGCAAGGTGGGCTACGTCGCCCCCGCCGTCGACGGGCAGGCGGAGGTGATCGAGCGGGCGCTGGCCGTGGCCGGCGTCTCCCCGGACACGATCGACTACATCGAGACGCACGGCACGGCGACGCCGCTCGGCGATCCGATCGAGGTCGCCGCCCTGGCCCAGGTCTACGGGCGAGAGGAGACCTCGCGGCCCTGCGCCCTCGGCTCGGTGAAGTCCAACATCGGCCACACCGACGCGGCCGCCGGCGTCGCGGGACTGATCAAGACGGTCATGGCGCTCAAGGACGGCACACTGCCCGCGAGCCTCAACTTCAGCGCGCCCAACCCCAGGATCGACTTCGACGGCACGCGCTTCTACGTCAACACCGAATCGCGTGCCTGGCCCACCGGTGACGGCCCCCGCCGGGCCGCGGTCAGCTCGTTCGGAATGGGCGGTACGAACGCCCACGTCATCCTTGAGGAGGCGCCGCGGGTCCCGCCCAGGGACACCGCCGACGATCCGGAGCTTCTCGTCCTGTCCGCCAGGACGCCCTCCGCTCTGGACGCCGTGACCGAGCGGCTCGGCGACCACCTGCGCGACCACCCCGAGGTGAGCCTCGCGAGCGCGGCCACGACGCTGCGGCTGGGACGGCGCGAGCTGGACCACCGGCGGACGCTGGTCTCCGCCGACCGCAAGGCCGCCGTCGAGATCCTGACCGCGAAGGACGCCCAGCGGCTCCGCTCGGGAACGGCCCGGCGGACGCGTGGCGTGGCGTTCGTCTTCCCGGGGCAGGGGTCCCAGTACCCGGCCATGGGCGCGGGTCTGTACCGGCGGGAGGGCGTGTTCCGCGCGACCGTCGACCTCTGCTCGGAGTTCCTGCGTCCGCACCTCGGCCTGGACCTGCGCGACGTCCTCTACGCCGGTGACGGCTCGACATTGCAGCAGACCTGGCTGACCCAGCCGGCCCTGTTCGTCACCGAGTACGCCCTCGCCCGCCACCTGATGGAGTGGGGGGTGCGGCCCGCGGCCATGGCGGGCCACAGCATCGGCGAGTACGTCGCCGCCTGCCTGGCCGGGGTCTTCTCCGTCGAGGACGCGCTGAGACTGGTCAGCGCGAGAGGCCGCCTGGTCCAGGACCTGCCCTCGGGGGCCATGCTCGCCGTGCCCCTGCCCGAGACGGAGGTGCGCTGGCTGCTGGACGAGGAGTTGTCGCTGGCCGCGGTCAACGGGCCCGCGCTCTGCGTGGTGGCGGGCCCGCACTCGGCCGTCGCCGCGGTCGAGGAGCGGCTGTCGCGGCGCGGCGTCACCTGCCGGCAGCTGCGGACCTCCCACGCGTTCCACTCCTCGATGCTGGACCCCGTCCTGGACGCCTTCGCCGCCGAGGTGGGCCGGGTGTCCCTCCAGCCGCCCCGGCTCCCCTACCTGTCGAACGTCACCGGATCGTGGGTCACCGCCGAGGAGGCGACCGACCCGGCCTTCTGGGCGCGGCACCTGCGGGAGACCGTGCGGTTCGGCGACTGCGCCCGGATCCTCCTGGAGGAGGGCCACGCCGTCGCCGAGGTGGGACCCGGCCGTACGCTCGCCACGTTCCTGCGGAACAAGGACGGCGGCCGGCCGGACCGGCGGGAGGAGGACGGGCCGAAGACCCCGGCGAACGCCGTCGTCACGCTGATGCGGCATCCGGCCGACGACACGGACGACCTCGCCCACGTGCTGGACGGGGTGGGCCGGCTCTGGCTCGCCGGCGTGCCGGTCGACTGGGCCCGCTTTCCCATGGGCGGGCCGCGAGTGCCCCTGCCCACCTACCCGTTCGAGCGGAGGAGGCACTGGGTCCAGGGGCGGGGCATGCCCGCCCAGCCGGCGGAGGAGGCCGTCGACGGCCTCTCTCCCGGCTCCCCCCTCTCCTCGCCGGAACCCGCGCCCGGTGACGCGATGCGGGCACGCGTCGCCGCGGTGTGGGAGGAGCTCTTCGGCATCACCCCCATCGGTGACCACGACGACTTCTTCGAGCTGGGCGGTCACTCGCTGCTGGCCACCCAGCTCGTGGCCAGACTCCGCTCGGTCCTCGGCGTGGAGATCCCGATTGAGGCCGTGTTCGAGCACCCCACCGTGGCCCGTCTGGCCGCGACGCTCCCGCAGTCCGGGACCGTCACCGGGGAGCGTCCCGAGGGTGCCTCCGGGGAACCTCTGGGTGAGGCTCCGGAGGAACCGGACGGCGGCCCCCTGCCGCTCTCCTTCGCGCAGCGGCGCATCTGGTTCATGGACCAGATGCACCCCGACCAGAGCGCGTACACGATCGCCATGACGCTGGAGCTGAAGGGCGAGCTGGACGAGCGCGCCCTGCGCGCCGCCGTACAGGAGATCGTTCACCGGCACGAGGCGCTTCGTACGACCTTCCCCGCGCCCGACGGGGAACCGGTCCAGCTGGTCGCCGAGCCCGGCCCGGTCGAGCTGCCGGTGATCGAGGTTCCCGATGTGACGGCCGCCGAACAGGCCGCGTCCGAGCTGGCGCGGACCCGGTTCGACCTGGTCGAGGGGCCGGTGTTCCAGGCCGCCCTGCTGCGGGTGGGACCGACGCACCACGCCCTGTCCCTGTCGATGCACCACATCGTCTCCGACGGGTGGTCGCTCGGGATCATCGCCAGGGAACTGGGCGTCCTCTACAACGCGTTCGCCGCGAACCGCGAATCGCCGCTGGGCGACCTGCCCCTGAGCTACGGCGACTACACGCTGTGGCAGCGTGAACGGCTGACGGAGGTGCTGGAACCCGATCTCGCCTACTGGAGGCGGCAGCTGGCGGACGCGCCGCCGGCTCTGGAACTGCCGACGGACAAACCCCGGCCGCCGCTGCAGACCTTCGACGGCGCGGTCTCCGCCCGGCTGCTTTCCGTGGATCTGGCGGACCGGCTGCGCGGGCTCAGCAGGGAGCGCGGGCTGACCCTCTACATGACGCTGCTCGGCGCGTTGCAGACACTCCTGCACCGCTACACCGGGCAGTCCGACATCTGTGTCGGTTCGCCGGTGGCCGGGCGCACCCGATCCGAGCATGAGGAACTGATCGGGTGTTTCCTGAACACGCTCGTACTGCGTACCCGGCTCGACGGCCAGATGTCGTTCGATGACCTCCTTCCCCAGGTCCGCGAGACGGCCCTGAACGCGTACGCGCGCCAGGACGTCCCGTTCGAGCGGCTGGTCGACGCGCTCAACCTGCCCAGGGACCCCAGTAGGAACCCTCTCTTCCAGGTCATGTTCAACCTGATGAACCTGCCCCCGGACGAGCTGCGGCTGGACGGGCTGCGGACCCGTCGACTGCCCGTCGACGCGAGAGCCGCCCAGGTCGACCTGGCGCTCTACGTCTACGAGGTGAACGGCGGGCTCGACTGCCGCCTGGAGTACAACACCGACCTCTTCGAGGAGCGCACCGTCGAGCGCATGCTCGGCCACTTCGAGGCGCTGCTGGAGGCGTTCGCCGCGGACCCCTCGATCCGGCTCGCCGACGTCGAGTTCCTGACCCCCGCCGAACGCCGTGAACAGCTCGTCGAGTGGAACGCCTCGGCGGACGACCAGGTGCCCGCCCGCCGGGTCCACGAACTGGTCGAGCGACAGGCCGACCGCACCCCCGAGGCGGTCGCGGTCACCTTCGACGGGCTCTCGCTGACCTACCGTCAGCTCGACCGGCGGGCGAACCGGCTGGCCCACCGTCTCCGCTCGCTCGGCGTCGGCCCCGACGTGCTGGTGGGGGTGGCCGTCGAACGCTCGCAGACGATGATGGTGGCGCTGCTGGCCGTGCTCAAGGCCGGCGGGGCGTACGTACCGCTCGACCCGATGTACCCGCGCGACCGTCGGACGTACATCCTGGAGCACTCCGGGGCCGCGGTCCTGATCACCCAGGAGGGACTCCTGGGTGACTACGACGGGTACGGCGGGCAGACGGTCCTGCTGGACGCCGACACCGAGCTGGAGAGCGCCGACAGACCCGAGGTGCCTGCTCCCGCCTCAAGCCTCGCCTATGTCCTCTACACCTCGGGATCGACCGGCCGCCCCAAGGGCGTGGCCGTCCCGCACTCGACCGTCGTCAACTTCCTGCACTCCATGGGGCGCGAGCCGGGGCTGAAACCGTCGGACACGCTCGTGGCCGTGACGACCTTCGCCTTCGACATCTCGGTCCTGGAGATGTTCCTCCCGCTCTGCGCCGGCGCCCGGGTGGTGATCGCGAGCCGCGACGAGGCATATGACGCGACGCTTCTGGCCGCCCTGATGACCGCGGAGAACGCGACGTTCCTGCAGGCCACGCCCGCCACCTGGCACCTGCTGGTGTCGTCGGGGTGGCGGGGGGCGCCCGGGCTCAAGGCCCTGGCCGGAGGGGAGGCGCTGCCCGCCGCGCTGGCCGCCGACCTGCTCGACCGGACCGGCGAGCTGTGGAACATGTACGGCCCGACGGAAACGACGATCTGGTCGACCATGGCGCGGGTCCGCGAGGACGGCGGCCCCATCACGATCGGCCACCCGATCGCGAACACGCAGGTCTACGTGCTCGACCGCGAGATGCGGCTGCTGCCCGCCGGTGCCGTCGGCGAGCTTCACATCGGCGGGCTGGGGGTGGCCCGGGGCTATCTCGGGCAGCCCGACGTCACCGCCGACCGGTTCGTTCCCGATCCCTACGGGTCCGTTCCGGGGGCGCGGCTCTACCGCACCGGGGACCTCGCCCGATTCCGTCCGGACGGCACCGTCGAGTTCCTCGGGCGCAATGACGCGCAGGTGAAGGTGCGCGGCTTCCGCATCGAACTGGGCGAGATCGAAACCCACCTGCTGGCACACCCCGCGGTGCGCGACGCGGTGGTGGTCGTCCGCGAGGAGGACGGCGCCAAGGAGATCGTCGCCTACCTCCGGCCGCATCCCGGCCGGGACCCGGTCGGGGCCGGTGAGTGGCGGGCCTACCTGCGCAGTGACCTGCCCGACTACATGGTGCCCACGGCGTTCGTGACGATGGAGGACTTCCCGCTCACCCCGAACGGCAAGGTGGACCGGCTGGCCCTGCCCGCTCCCGACCGTACCCGCTCCTTCGACGAGAGCGGCTACGTCGCGCCGAGGACCCCGCTGGAGATGACTCTGGCCACGCAGTGGGCGGAGGTGCTGGGCGTGGAACGTCTCGGGATCGACGACAACTTCTTCGACCTGGGCGGCGACTCCTTCAAAGCCGTCCGTGCGGTCCGGGGCAACGGCCTTTCCGCAGGTGTGCTGGACCTTTTCAAGAACCCGACCGTCCGCTCGTTCGCCGAGCACGCCGGAGGGGGGAGCACGCCGGAGAGCGGAGGACGGAGCGCGAGGCTCTTCCACGAGCTGACGCCACCCCGTGCCAAGGGGGACTCCCTCCTGACGCTCGTCTGCCTGCCGTTCGCCGGCGCGGGTGCCATCACCTACCGGTCGCTCGCCGCCGCCGCCCCGTCCGGCGTCTCCCTGTACGCGCTGGAGCCCCCGGGTCACGACGTCAACCGGCCGGACGAACCGATGCTCCCGATGGACGAGCTGGTGAGCCGCTGCGTCGAGGAGATCAAGGAGCGGATCACCGGCCCGCTCGTCCTCTACGGGCACTGCATGGGGGGCGCGATGACCGTCGCGCTGGCCGAGCGGCTGGAGGCCGAGGGGATCGACCTTGTCCGGATCTTCATCGGAGGCCATTTCCCGACGCCACGCCTGCCGGGAAGGCTGGCCGACCTGCTCCACAGGATGTTCCCGACGGAGCGCCGCACCTCCAAGCGCGCCACGCTGGACTTCCTGCGCGCCATGGGATTCTTCACCGAGGCCCTCGACGAGAAGGAGCGGGCCTTCCTGATGCGGGCGTTCTTCAAGGACACCCAGAACGGTGAGGACTACTACACCGCCCGGTACCGGGACGGCGGGGCCCGCAAGCTGGCGGCGCCGATCGTCTCCGTGATCGGAGCCGCCGACCGGGCCACCGAGCTGTACGAGGAACGCTACAAGGAGTGGGAGGAGTTCTCGGACTCCGTGTCCCTGGAGGTCATCGAGGGGGCCGGTCACTACTTCCAGAAACACCAGGCGGCCGAGCTGGTGGAGATCATCACCTCCTACCAGGAGCGGCCTGACGGCCGGAGCGGGAACGAACAGGCCCCGGATGGTCACGTGGAGAACGGCCGGGCCCGGGAGGACCGGACCGGAACCCCGCCGACGCGGACCGCGCGGCCGAGTCTGCGGACGTTCGCCCTCGTCGCGGCAGGGCAGCTCGTCTCGGTCGTCGGCACGGGACTCACCACGTTCGCCATGGGTCTGTGGGTCTACCAGCGGTCCGGGTCGATCTCACTGTTCGCGCTCACCACGGTCCTGGCCCTGCTGCCCGCCGTCGTGCTGGCACCGGTCGCCGGAACGCTGGCGGACCGCTGGGACCGGCGAAAGATCATGATCTTCGCCGACACCTTCGCCGCCTCGGCGACCCTCGGCCTCGGTGCCCTCTTCATGCTCGGCCATCTCGAACTCTGGCACATCTTCGTCGCCGTCACCGTCGGCGCCTGTGCCAACGCGTTCCAGCAACCTGCCTACCTGGCCGCCGTCACCCAGCTCGTGCCCAAGCGGTACTACGGCAGGGCGAACGGCATCACCCAGATCGGCAGCGCCGTCGGCACGACCCTGGCTCCCCTGCTGGGGGGCGCGCTCGCGGCCGTCATCGGGTTGCAGGGCATCCTTCTCATCGACCTGGCCACGTTCCTGGTCGCCGTCACGATCACTCTCAGCGTCCGTTTCCCCGACACGCTCTTCCTCAAGAAGGAGGAGTCGTTCGGCAAGGAGCTCCTCGGCGGCTGGCGTTACATCTCACGGCGGCACGGCCTCATGGCCATCATCGGCTTCACCGCCGTGCTGAACTTCATGATGGGGATGGTCGAGTTGCTGGCGACCCCCCTCGCACTGTCACTGGGTGACCCTGCGGTGCTCGGCATGATCCTTGCCGCGAGCGGTGTGGGGCTGCTGGTGGGCAGCGCTCTCATGAGCGTGACAGGTGGCCTGCCCCGCCGTACCACGGGCATCATCGGGAGTATCGTCCTGATCGGCCTGTCGATGGCCGTGATGGGGCTCTGGCCGCACCCGGTCTTCCCGGCTCTCGGCCTGTTCGGCATGGGCCTGGCCACCGCCGTGCTCAACACGCACTGGCTCTCCATCGTCCAGGCCAAGGTCGGGCTCGAACTCCAGGGCAGGGTGATCGCGACCACCCTGATGTTCAGCTGGATGATGGTGCCCGCCGGATTCCTGTCGGCGGCACCGCTCGTGAAACACGTCTTCGAGCCGCTCGCGGCCGACCCCGGGCGGGGCATCGCGTTTCTCATGATCGCCGCAGGTGTCTGCACGGTGCTGCTCGGTCTCGCCGCCTACCGCTACCGGCCGGTCCGTTTCCTCGAAGACGACCTGCCGGACGTCATCCCCGACGCGAAGATCATCACCGACAAGGACGTACTCCAGGAGCTGGCCGACCGCCGGCTCACCGCAGAAGAGAGGGCCACCCGATGACCGCCGACCTCTACACCGTCGTGGTGAACCACGAGGAGCAGTACTCCATCTGGGCCGCCGGCCGGGCGATCCCCAACGGCTGGCGCGAGGTGGGGAAGACCGGTTCCAAGGAGGACTGCCTGGCCTACATCCAGACCGAGTGGACCGACATGCGCCCGCTGAGCCTCCGCGGCGAACTCGGCGGATGAGCACTCATCGCGCGCGGGCACGTCCCCGCGGCAGGTGAACGGTGCGGGGCTGATGTGAAGGGGCGGCCGACCGGCCGCGGACAGTGAGGCTGGGCGGGGTCTGTGACCGCCCAGCCTCACCCGTTTCGGCCTGGATCTACTAGCGGGTCACCTTGACGTCGTCGATGCCGGCCTCGACCAGGGAGGCGCCCGAGGCGTCACCGGCCTCGACGAGGATCCGCACGCTCTGCCCGGCGAAGGCGGAGATGTCGACGTTGGCCGTGCCCCAGGCGCCGTTGCGGTTGGCGGCCGCGCCGAGCTGCTGGAACACCTGGGTGGTGGTGGAGCCGACGACCTTCACCCGCAGGAAGTCGGCGGTGGAGGAGTTGGAACCGTGCGCGAGGTACCAGGAGAACGCCAGCTTGAGCGTTCCCGACGGCAGGGTGACGGCGGGTGACTGGATGCTGGTGACTCCTCCGTCGATGTCGTAGTCGCCCGCCGCGGTGCCCGCGAGCCTGCCGGTGACCAGGTCGTTGGTGCCGCTGACCGTGGTGCCGAGCTGCTTGGCGCCGCTGGAGGTGGTGGCCTGCGGGACGCCGCGCTCCCACTGGCCCGAGGTGGCGGTGTCGGTGCCCGAGGGGTTGGTCGTCCAGCCGGTCGAGGTCTCGAAGGTGTCCTGCCAGAGGACCGTCGGCGGCGTGGCGGTGGCGGTGGTCCACACCGCGTAGGCGATGGCGTCGGCGTTGCGGTTCAGCGCGGTGTCACTGATGTTGGTCGTGGTGTCGCAGGCCCGGTGATAGCAGGGATCGAACGCCTGGCCCGACGTACCACCCCAGAGCGTGGCCTGGGCGCTGGTCTTGATGCCCTCGGCGCCGGTGAAGGTGCCTCCGGCCGGGATGCCGACGGCGATGAACGGACCGTAGTCGGAGCGGCCGTCGAAGTCGGTGCCCCGGGTCGCCACGCCGATCGAGGTGAAGTACGCCTGGAGCGTCGCCTCCAGCTGCGCCGAGCCCGCCGGGCCGGGGCCCGAGCCGACGCCGTCGGAGTTGTCGCCGTCGTAGATGAAGTAGCCGGCGTTGGGCGAGCCGACCATGTCGAAGTTGTAGTAGCCCTTGACCTTGGCCCGCTCGGTGGCCGAGAGGCTGTTCACGTAGGCCTGCGAGCCGCGCAGACCCAGCTCTTCCGCGCCCCACCAGGCGAAGCGCAGGTGCTTGGTGGGAGCCAGCGACTGGCGGGAGACCTCCAGGGCGGTCTCCAGGATGGCGGCGCTGCCCGAGCCGTTGTCGTTGATGCCGGGGCCCGCGGTCACGCTGTCCAGGTGGGCGCCGACCATGAGGATGTCGTTCGGGTCGCCTCCGGGCCAGTCGGCGATGACGTTGTAGCCGGTCGCGCCGCCGTAGGTGAACGACTGCAGGGTGGTGGTGAACCCCGCGCCGTCCAGCAGGCCCTTGACGTAGTTGGCCGACGCCAGGTAGCCGGGGCGGCCGTGGGCGCGGTTGCCGCCGTTGGCGGTGGCGATGGACTGGAGTTGGGTGAGGTGTGCCTTCACGGCGGTCAGCGAGATGTCCGGTGGAACGGCGGCCGACGCCGATGGTGCGGTGAACGCCAGGGGGATGGCCAGGATCGCCGCCATGCCCATGGTCCACAGACTGCGCATCATGCTCCTCGGGTTTGAGGGTGTGGGGGTCCCCCGAGCGGCGCGCACCCGTGGTGAGTGCGCGCCGTACAGCGTGGTGGTGCGCTTTGCTGGATTTGCGGTTAGCGGGCCGCGCCCTCGGGAGCCGTCGCGGCCTGCGCCGCGGTCCTGGCGAGCGTCGCGGCGTTGCGGTCGGGGATGCCCGTCAGGTCATAGGCGAAGAACGCGGTGGCGTAGCCGATGGCCTTGGCGTTGCGGTCGAGCGCGGTGGCGTCGATGTTGCCGATGCCGTCGCAGGCGGCGTGGTAGCAGGGGTCGTAGGCGGCACCGGCGGTCCCGCCGAACTTGGCGGCCTGCTCGGCGGTCTTGATGCCCTCGGCGCCGCTGAAGATGCCTCCGGCCGGGATGCCGTTGGCGATGAACGCGCCGTAGTCGGAGCGGCCGGTGAAGTCGGTGCCCTCGAAGGGCAGGCCGCGCTTGCCGTAGAACCTCTCCAGGCGCTTCTCGATCTCGGCCGACCCCGCCGGACCGGCCGGGGCGCCCTCGCCGTCGGAGTCGTCACCGTCGTACAGGAAGGCGCCGCCGTTCGGTGAGGCGATCATGTCGAAGTTCAGGTAGAGCCTGATCTTGTCGCGCTCGGCCTGGGACAGGCCCTCGACGTACTGCTCGGAGCCGAGCAGACCCAGCTCCTCGGCGCCCCACCAGGCGAAGCGGAGCTTGTACTTGGTCGGCACCTTGGCCAGCTTCAGCGCGGTCTCCAGGACGGCGGCGCTGCCCGAGCCGTTGTCGTTGATGCCGGGGCCCTCGGGCACGCTGTCCAGGTGCGCGCCGACCGCCACGATCTCGCCGGACTTGCCCCAGCGAGAGTCGGCGATCAGGTTCTTGGTACGGCCGACCGTGGTCTCGGCGTCCACCTTCAGGCGGACCGTGGTGTTCGGGCCGGCGGCCAGGTCCAGGCCGACGGCCGTGCTCGCCATCACGATGGGGAAGCCGAAGCGCCACTCGATGATGTCGAAGAGGAGCGGGTCGGTACGGCCGGGCTGGCCCTCGTTGAAGAAGATCACACCGGACGCGCCGGCCGCCTTGGCGTTGGTGGCCTTGTCGATGAACGGGCAGGTGCCGCGCTGGATCAGGGCGATCCGGCCGGGGACGAACCCGGCGAAGTCGGCGGCCTCGCACCCCGCGGTCGAGGTGTTCGGGTTCGGCGGCGGCGGAATGATCGCGTCGACGACCTGGACCTGGGCGGTGACGTCGCCGCCGCTGGAGGAGATCACCGTCACGAAGTCGGCGGGGTTGGCGTAGGTCTTCGCCACCGGAGCCGTCTGCTGCAGGACGGAGGGGCTGAACTCCTGCCAGTCGAGCGGGAACTCGACGTCGGTCGTGGAGGTCTTGTATCCGGCCTTGTGCAGCTTGTCCTGCACGTAGGCCAGGGAGGCGTCGTAGCCGGACGTGCCCGCCGCCCGGTTGCCGCCGTTGGCGGTCGCGATCTGCTGGAACCTGTCCAGGTGTTTCTTGACGTTGCCGCCCTTGATCTGTGTCGCGAACGCGTTGGCGAGGACGTCCGGGACGCTGGGGGCCGCGATGGTCGCGCTCGCCGGTGCGGTGAAGGCGAGGGGGAGGGCGATGGCCGTGACCAGGGTGGCGGTCCGGACCATGCCGCGTCGTAACCTCAGGCGCATAACGCTCCTAGGGGTGGAACGGAGGGGGATTCCCTATTACGTACATGGCGGAACGTACCGTTATCAATCGCGTTCGCCTAGATGCGCTGATACCGAGTTGCGAGAAAAGTTATCAAGTCCGACCCTGTCAGGGTTTTCTCAGGGTCGCCTCGGGAACGTGGCGGTTCCGGTCGTTCGTTTGACTGGACGAGGAACACCGATTCGGGGAGAGGCACCGTGTACCGTTCGAGAAATCACAAGATAATCGCCGGAGTCTGCGGCGGGATCGCGGACAGCTTCAACCTGCCGCCCACCCTCGTCCGGGTGCTGTGGCTGCTGCTCTCGCTCATCCCGGGACCGCTCTGGGTCGTCTACGTGCTCATGTGGGTCTTCGTACCCAAGGCGCCGGAAGCCCGCTACTGAAAATAAGCTGGGGGTATGAGGCAACGCCCCCTGGCCCTGGTCCAGGACGACCTGGTCGATTATGAGAAGGCGATGGAGCGGATGACCGACCTGGTCGGTCAGCGGCAGCGCGACGAGCGCCCCGACACGCTCTGGTTGCTCAGCCACCCGCAGGTGTACACCGCGGGCAGGCGAACCCTTGAGCAGCACCTGCCGGATCCGGCTCACGGCATCCCGGTCGTGAGCACGGGTCGCGGCGGCCAGCTCACCTACCACGGCCCCGGCCAGCTGGTCGGGTACCTGATCGTCAAGCTCGGCGAGGGCGAGGGGATCGTCGACTACGTCCGGGAGGTCGAGCTGAGGCTCGTCGCGGCGCTCGGCGCGCTGGGAGTCGCGGCCGAGCGCCGCGACACCCCGCCGGGCTCGGAGTTGCTGACCGGCGTGTGGACCGCCGAGACGGGACGCAAGATCGTCTCGATCGGCATGCGGCAGAGCCGGGGCGTCACCAGCCACGGGTTCGCCCTCAACGTCGACGGCGACCTGACCCCGTGGGGCTGGGCGGTGGCCTGCGGGATGCCCGAGGTCGACATGACCTCGATGCGCCGGGAGGCCCCCGCCGCCGCGGCCATGGAGCAGGTCCGGGCCGCGGTGGCGGAGGCGTTCGAGGCGAGCTGACCGGTTTTTCGGCCCTCCGGGGTGGCCCGGATTCGCGCCGGTCGACCCTCGGGAAGCGGGCCGGAGCCGGTCAGCCGATCGGCTCCTTGCCGACCGGGTCGACCGGACCGGCCGGGTCGAGTTCGTCGATCGTGCGGCGCGGGCCGGTGAACCAGTGCCTGGCCGACAGCGCCCACCACAGGCCCACGCCCAGCACCATCACGCCGACCACGATCGGCGCGTAGTTCACCGCGGCCGGTGTGAAACCGTCGTTGAACGGCACGGCCTTCGGGACCAGTGGCATGACGAAGTAGATCGAGACGATGACGATCTCGACGATGGCGATCCAGCACATGACCCGGTACTTCGATCCCAGCGTCCAGGGACCCGGCTCGAACCGGTCGCCCATCCGCAGCCGGAGCCAGATCGGGATCGCGAAGGCGATGTAGAGGCCGATGACCGCCACCGAGACGACCGCGTAGAAGGCCAGCGGCAACCCGTCGGGGGCCTCGTACAGCGCGGGCAGGGTGAGGACCAGCGCGGCCGCGCAGCCGAAGACGATCGCGTTGACCGGGGTCCGGTTGCCGTCCACCTTCGACCACAGGCGCCAGCCGGGGACGGCGCCGTCGCGGGAGAACGCGTAGGTCATCCGGGACATCGAGGTCACGCAGCTCATCCCGCAGAAGAACTGGCCGATGGTGGAGATCGCGAAGATCGCGGTGGCCAGGTTGCCGGGGAGCGCGCTGTCGAAGATGGCGCCGACGAAGCCACCCGCCTCGTTGACCGCGTTCACGTCGGTGGCCGCGAACAGGAAGGCCAGCAGCAGGATCCAGCCGCCGATCGCCGAGTAGAAGATCGACTGCCACAGTCCCCTGGCGGCGGCGGTGGAGGCGCCCTGGGTCTCCTCGGACACGTGCGCGCACGCGTCGAACCCGGTGATCGTGTACTGGGTCAGCAGGAATCCGAGGGGCAGCACGTAGAACCAGTAGGACGAGTCGGAGAAGCCGGAGTTGTTGATCGTCTCGGTGAAGACGAACGACATCGACTGGTGCGAGTCGGGACCGAAGATCAGGATCAGCACGACCACCGCCGCGCCGAACACGTGCCACCACACCGAGACGTTCTGCAGCAGCGAGATCAGCCGGTGGCTGAAGATGTTGATCAGCGCGTGCAGCACCAGGACGATCGCGAACAGGATGAACGCGTTGGTCAGGGTGGGGTTCCAGCCGGGGAGGAAGCGGTTGAGGGTGATGTTCAGGAAGGTCGCGCAGCCGTAGTCGACCGAGGCCGTCACGGCGATCAGGCCGATGAGGTTGAACCAGCCGGTGAACCAGCCGTGGATGGGCTTGCCCATCTTCGCGGCCCACCAGTAGATGCCGCCGGCGGTCGGGTAGGCCGACACCAGTTCCGACATGCAGAGCCCGATGATCAGGATGAAGATCGAGATCAGCGGCCACCCCCATGAGATCGCGATGGGGCCGCCGTTGTTCCAGGCCTGGCCGAACGTGGTGAAGCAGCCGGCCAGGATGGAGATGATCGAGAAGGAGATGGCGAAGTTCGAGAAACCGCTCCAGGTTCTGGAGAGCTCCTGTTTGTAACCGAGTTCGGCGAGCCGTCTCGCGTCCTCGTCGACCGACGTTGGCTTGGTCACGCAAGCCTCCTAGCGTGGTGGTGCGGGGGGTGGGAATCCGGTGCTCGCGCCCCGGACGTCATCGACGAGCCGTCCGAACCCCGGGTCGTCCAGGTCTCGTACGGCCTGTGAGAACTTGTCGGCCGCCTCGGCCTCGTAGTCGAAGTCGGCGGCGGCGGCCTGTTCCTTCAGCAGCCCGTGGTGCACGGCGAACCAGAGCGTCCAGGTCAGGTTGGACATGATCAGGTTGAGCCGGACCCTGGAGGTGAGCCGCCGGTCGTCGGTGCCGAAGTAGGCGCGGGCCAGCCGGGTGGTCAGGTCCGGGTCGTAGTCCGCCTCGGCGGCGATGTCGCCCAGTTCGAAGGCGGGGTCGTTGTTCCCGGAGAGCTGGTAGTCGACGATCCTGACCTCGGCGCCGCAGCGGATGAAGTTCCCCGGCAGCAGGTCGTTGTGGCACGGCACCTTGGGCAGCGGGTCGACGGCCAGCGCCCGTTCGATCTCCGCCGCCGTGGCGAGACGGTCCTGGTAGCCGCCGGGTGTGTCCAGTTCGTGGGTACGGCAGAGGGTGAGGAACTCGTCGAGCTTGCGGAAGATGGAGAAGTCGTTGACGAACCGGGGCCCGGCGTGCAGCCGGCGGCAGGCCGCCGCGATGGGGCCGGGAAGTGTCCGCACGGTGTGCGCGTCCAGGGTGACGCCGTCGAGGTACTCCAGCACCAGCGCGCCGGGCAGCCGGTGCAGGACCCTGGGGCCGACCCCCGCGTCCGCCGCGTGGACGGTGTTGGCGATCTCCTCGTCGAGCGGTATGCCCAGGCCGGCGGCCGACACCCGGGGATCGAGCACCCGCAGCAGCCAGCGCTGTCCGTCGGCGGCGTCGAGCCTGGCGATCCGATGGCTGAGCCCGCCCTTGATCGGCGTCTCGGTCACGGGCTGTCCGGCCCATTTACGGACGTCCCCGAGAGGATCTGGCATGCCGCTCTCCTTTGGCCTACCTTCAGACCATTGATCCGATTCTGCGGACGAGGTGTTACAGAGGGGTTGCGGACTTTGAAACTTCCCGACTCTGCACGGGCCGTCGTGATCGGTGGCGGGGTGGCCGGGTGCAGCGTGGCCTATCATCTGGCAAGGCTCGGCTGGACCGAGGTGATACTCGTCGAGCGACACGAACTCACCGAGGGGACCACCTGGCATTCGGCCGGGTTCGTGGGCCAGCTCCGCTCCACGGTCACCCAGACCAAGATGATTATGTATTCGGCCGGTCTCTATCCCGAGCTGGCCCGGCTCACCGGCCTGGACCCGGGATGGCACGGGGTCGGCGGTCTCCGCCTGGCGACCACGCCCGAGCGGGTGGAGGAGTCCCTGCGCCTGGCCGGGGCCGGGGAGACCTACGGGCTGGGTCTTGAGGTGCTCTCCGGCGCCGAGGCGAAGGAGAGGTTCCCGCTGCTGTACGCCGACGACGTGCGGGCCGCGCTCTGGCTGCCCGGGGACGGCTGGCTGGATCCGGCGCTGCTGGCCAGGGCGCTGGCGGCCGGGGCGCGGAAGCTGGGCGTGCGGATCCTCACCGGGACTCGCGCGGTGGGACTCGACGTGGCGGACGGGGCGATCACCGGCGTACGGCTCGCTTCGGGCACCGAGGGGGCCGAGGACTTCGAGGAGTGGCAGGTCCGGGCGGAGACCGTGGTCGTCGCGGCGGGCGCGGCCAGCGGACGGGTCGGGCGGCTGGCCGGGGTGGACATTCCGGTTGTACCGATCAAACACCAATATGTGGTCACCGAGCCTTTCGGGGTTCCTTCCTCCATGCCCACGGTGCGGGATCCGGACAACATTGTCTATTTCCGGGAAGAAAATGGCGGCATTCTGGTCGGTGGGTATATCCGAAACCCGGAGATCTGGTCCACGGCTGCTCCGCTTGAGGAGCCTCGGACCGTCTTTCCTCCTGATATGCCGAAATTTCAGGAATCGTGGGATTCGGCGGTACGGCGGGTTCCCGCCCTGGCCGATACCAGGATCACGAAGGTCGTCCACGGCCCCGAGGCGTTCACCCCCGACGGGGAGTTCCTCCTCGGTGAGACCTCGGTCCGCGGGTTGTGGACGGCGGCGGGCTTCTGCGTCCACGGCCTGGCCGCGGCCGGCGGCGTGGGCAAGGTAATGGCCGAGTGGATCGTGGACGGCTCGCCCGAGTACGACGTGTTCGGCATGGACCTGCGACGCTTCGGGGCCCACGCCCGTTCCGCGGCGTGGAGCCGCGCCAAGGCCCTGGACTCCTACTCGAAGTACTACGACATCGTCTACCCGGGCGAGGAGCGGACCGCCGCCCGGCCGCTCCGCCGTTCTCCCGCCTGGGTCCGGCACGCGGAGCTCGGGGCGGTGTTCGGCGAGAAGGCGGGCTGGGAGCGGGTGAACTGGTTCGAGTCCAACGCCCGCCGGGTCGCGGAGCCCGACCGGGATGCCCGGGAGAACGGCCGGGGACTCCGCCCGGCCGGGTGGGCCGGCCGGATCTGGTCGCCGGCCGTCCGCGAGGAGTGCCTGGCCACCCGGGACGCCGCGGGCCTGTTCGACCAGACCTCGTTCGCCAAGCTGGAGGTGGCGGGGGCGGGAGCACTGGAAGGGCTGCAGCGGGCGTGCGCCGGGCAGCTCGACAGGCCGGTGGGCTCGATCGTCTACACCCAGCTCCTCAACGCGCGCGGCGGCGTCGAGGCCGACCTGACCGTCACCCGCCTGGCCGACGACCGCTTCCGGTTGGTCACCGGCACCGCCTTCGGCGTCCACGACGCCGCCTGGCTCCGCGGCCAGGGAGTCGACGTCCGTGACGTCACCTCGGCCCACGCCTGCTACTGCCTGTGGGGCCCGCGAGCGCTCGACATCCTCGGCTCCGTCTGCGGCGACGACCTGACCTTCGGCTACCTGAGGGCCAGGGAGATCAGTGTCGGAGGAGTGCCGGTGCTGGCCCAGCGGGTGACGTTCGTGGGCGAGTTCGGCTGGGAGCTGTACTGCCCCTCGGAGTACGGCCTGACGCTCTGGGACACGCTCATCGCGGCGGGGGCGCCGTACGGCATGCGTCCGGCCGGGTACCGCGCGATCGACTCGATGCGCCTGGAGAAGGGCTACCGCGTCTGGGGCCTGGACATCACCCCGGAGACCACCCCGTACGAGGCGGGCCTGGGCTTCGCGGTCGCCGGGGACAAGGACTTCCTCGGCCGCGCCGCCCTGGACGCCGCCCACCGCCCCGCCGACGACCGTCGCACGCCGGCCGTGCCGGCCGCGAGATCGAAGGCCCCGGTGCCCGCGCGGAGCCTGTTCTGCCTGGTCCTGGACGACCCGCGTCAGGTCTGTCTCGGTGGCGAGCCGGTCCGCTCCGGCGGTCTGCCCGCCTCGCGGGTGACCAGCGGCGGATACGGCCACCGCGTCGACCGCTCGATCGCCTACGCCTACCTGCCCCGGGGCACCGCCCCGGGTGACCGCGTCGAGGTCGGCGTGACCGGCACCTGGGTAGGCGCCGCCGTCGCCGCCGAACCCCTCTACGACCCGTCCTCCGAACGCGTCCGTCGCCTGCCGCCGAGCTCCTCCGTGTGACCAGGGCTGATCGTCACCTCGACCGGCCCGCGCCCCGCCCACGTGCGGGAGGATCCCGGGGTCCCCTTCCGCCGTCCTCGCCGGCCCACCGGTCGGCGAGGTGGCCGCCCGGGGTGACGCGGTGACCGTTCCACCTCTCAGGTGATCCTCCATCCGCCTGAACGGAGAGCAGGGCGATTTTCGGTGAAGTCCGTCACCGGCCTGCCCGTCGGCGATCCCAGGCTTCGGAGGTCGGTTCCGGATATACCCCTGGGGGGTTGCCGGAAAGGGGGATGGTGTGGCACTGTGGCGGAGTCGATATATACCCCCTGCGGGTATTGAGGAGGAGTGATGAACGGCGCGATCAAGGTGGGTGCGTACGTGGTCGGGCTGGCGGTGGTGTTCGGCGGCGCGCTGGGGGTCGGCCGGGTGGTCGGGCCCGTTGGAGACGCGGTGGCCGAGGCCGCTCGCGACACGGGCCACAGTGCCGAGCCGGGCGCCGGCCATGCCGCCGGGGCGGGCGCGGGGCACGACGAGGGGCATGACGAGGCGGCGCGGGCGCCGGCCGTTCCCGGCGGGCTCCAGGTCTCCCAGGGGGGATACACGCTCCTGCCGGAGGCCGACGAGGTCAAGGTGGGCGAGCGGACCGACTTCCGCTTCTCGGTGATCGGCCCCGACGGCCATCCGGTCACCGGGTTCACCACCCAGCACGACAAGAAGCTGCACCTCATCGTGGTCCGCCGCGACCTGACCGGCTTCCGGCACCTGCACCCCACCCAGAAGGGCGGGGTATGGTCGGTCCCGCTGGAGCTTCCCGCCGCCGGGGAGTACCGGGCGTTCGCCGACTTCGCCCCGGAGGGGGCGGAGGCCATGACGCTCGGCATGGACCTGTCGGTGGCCGGTGACTACCGGCCCGAGCCGCCGGCCGTCCCGGCGGAGACCGCGAAGGTGGGCGACTACACCGTCACCCTTGCCGGAGACCTCGTGCCCGGCCGCACCAGCATGCTCACGCTCTCGATCGCCAAGGACGGGAAACCGGTCACCGACCTGGAGCCCTACCTGGCCGCCTATGGTCACCTGGTCGCGCTCCGTGATGGCGACCTGGCCTACCTGCACGTGCACCCCGACGGCGCGCCCGATGACGGGCGCACCGCGCCCGGCCCGGACATCACCTTCTACGCCGAGGTGCCGAGTGCCGGGACCTACGGGCTCTACCTGGACTTCAAGCACGCCGGCACGGTACGCACCGCCGTCTTCACCGCCGCCACCGGCCCGGATCCCGAGGCCGGTGGGGCCACGGCGCCGGCCGGGGACGGTCACGGCTCCCACGAGCACGGACGGTAGCCGTGAAATACCCCGAGGGGGTTATGCGTTCCCATGGTGAGAGGGCGGGGCATGTTCGCCCGTACCCATGGCGGGGACGACCCCCCGAACGGACCGGCGCCCGGATCACGACGGGGCGCTCCGACGAGGCGCACGGCCGGGTACCGGTATCGGCCCCCGGCCGAGTACGACGACAGACGAGGCACAAGGAGAGGACATGACGTCCATGACCACCGGCAGGCCGCCCGCCGGCGGCGAGATCGAGCTCGCCATCGGTGGCATGACCTGCGCCTCCTGCGCGGCACGCATCGAGCGCAAGCTCAACAGGCTGGACGGCGTGACCGCGACCGTCAACTACGCCACCGAGAAGGCCAAGGTCGCCTACCCCGGTGATGTCACCCCCGAGGACCTGGTCGCGGAGGTCGAGAAGGCCGGATACACCGCCGAGCTGCCCGCCGCGCCGTCCCCGGAGAGGACGGAGGAGCCGGTCGAGCCGGACACGCTCACGCCGCTCAAGCAGCGACTGATCATCTCCATCGTGCTGTCGGCGCCGGTCGTCGCGATGGCGATGATCCCGGCGCTGCAGTTCGACAACTGGCAGTGGCTCTCCCTGGCCCTGGCGGGACCCGTCGTGGTCTACGGCGGCTGGCCCTTCCACCGGGCGGCCTGGACCAACCTGCGGCACGGCGCCGCGACCATGGACACGCTGGTCTCGATGGGCACGATCGCCGCGTTCGTCTGGTCCCTGTGGGCCCTGTTCTTCGGTACGGCCGGGATGCCGGGCATGCGGCACGGCTTCGAGTTCACCCTCTCCGGGGGTGACGGCTCGGGGAACATCTACTTCGAGGCCGCCGCCGGAGTGATCACCTTCATCCTCGCGGGCCGCTACTTCGAGGCCCGTTCCAAGCGCCGCGCCGGTGCCGCGCTCCGCGCGCTGCTGTCGATGGGCGCCAAGGAGGTCACACTGGCCTCCGGGGAACTCGTTCCCATCGACGGTCTCAAGGTGGGAGACCTCTTCCTGGTACGGCCGGGGGAGAAGATCGCGACCGACGGCGTGGTCGAGGAGGGTTCCTCGGCCGTGGACGCCTCCATGCTGACCGGTGAGTCGGTTCCCGTCGAGGTGCGACCGGGTGACACGGTGGTCGGCGCCACCGTGAACGCCGGAGGACGGCTCGTGGTCAGGGCCACCCGGGTCGGCTCGGACACCCAGCTCGCCCAGATGGCCAGGCTGGTGGAGGACGCGCAGAACGGCAAGGCCGCCGTACAGCGGCTGGCCGACCGGATCTCCGCGGTGTTCGTGCCGATCGTGATCGCCCTGTCCGTGGTCACCCTGGGCTTCTGGCTCGGCACCGGTTCCGGCGCCACCGCGGCCTTCACGGCCGCCGTGGCGGTACTCATCATCGCCTGCCCCTGCGCCCTGGGCCTCGCCACGCCGACCGCGCTGATGGTCGGCACCGGCCGCGGCGCCCAGCTGGGCATCCTGATCAAGGGGCCCGAGGCGCTGGAGTCGACCCACGGCATCGACACCATCGTCCTGGACAAGACCGGCACCGTGACGTCGGGCACGATGACCCTCAAGGACGTCCTCACCGCGGAGGGGGAGGATCGCGACGAGGTGCTCCGGCTGGCCGGGGCGCTGGAGGCGGCCTCCGAGCACCCCATCGCCCGCGCGGTCGCCCGCGCCGCGAACTCCACCGCCAAGGTCGAGGAGTTCGCGAACGTCGAGGGCCTGGGCGTCCAGGGTGTCGTCGACGGGCACGCCGTCCTCGTCGGGCGACCCCAACTGCTCGCCGAATGGTCGCAGCACCTGCCGCCCGGCCTTTCCGAGGAGCTGGACCGGGCATGGGCGCGCGGGGAGACCGCCGTCGCGGTCGGCTGGGACGGCAAGGCCCGCGCGGTGCTCACCGTGGCCGACGTGATCAAGCCCACCTCGGCCGAGGCGATCACCGAGCTGCGCGCGCTCGGCCTGCGCCCGATCCTGCTGACCGGCGACAACGAGACGGTGGCCCGTACGGTCGCCGAGGCTGCGGGCATCGACGACGTCATCGCCGAAGTGCTGCCCGCGGACAAGGTGGAGGTCGTCAAGCGTCTCCAGACCGAGGGCCGTACCGTGGCCATGATCGGCGACGGGGTCAACGACGCCGCCGCGCTCGCCCAGGCCGACCTCGGCATGGCGATGGGCACCGGCACCGACGTCGCGATCGAGGCCTCCGACCTCACCCTGGTCCGCGGCGACCTGCGGGTGGCCGCGGACGCGATCCGACTGTCCCGCCGCACGCTGCGGACCATCAAGGGCAACCTGTTCTGGGCCTTCGCCTACAACGTGGCCGCCATCCCGCTGGCCGCGTCCGGGCTGCTCACCCCGATGATCGCCGGAGGCGCGATGGCGCTCTCCTCGGTCTTCGTGGTCAGCAACAGCCTCCGGCTGCGCCGCTTCAGGTGACCGGTCACCGTACCGGCGCCGCCAGGTCGGCGGAGGGTGCGGGTTCGACGTCGGGGCTCGGCGCTGGGTCTCCCGCGCCGAGCCCGTCGCGTTCCGACAGCCGGAGGATCCTGCCGACCGTCGCTGAGTCCGCGACGTAGATGTGCGGTACGTCGACGAAGATCCTCATCGACCCGCAGCCCACCATGAGGCCGTCCGCCACCTCGCTCTGGACACCGCGCAGCGGCACGTAGTTCAGGTAGCTGGTGAACGCGTTCTGGGACCGGAAGGCGGCGGTCATGGCCAGCCGCCCGGCACGGAGCCTGAAGGCGAGGCTGGTCAGGCAGGGCACCGCGTCGGGTTGCTCGCCGGGAACGGTCAGCGAGATCCAACCGCTCTTGGTGTACGGCTTGGAGCGGAGCACGTCGGCGATCCAGCCGAGCTGGTCGACACCGAGCAACTGGCGGAGCCGCCCTCCGTAGCTGTACTTGAAGGGCGGCACGATCGACCGCTCGCTGAACTTGCTGGCGTACAGCGGAATCTTCCCCGCGTCGCCGTAGCACCTCAGGACCGGGTCCTCCCAGTCCAGACCGGTGATCTCGAACAGTACCGCCGGTGCCTCGATGATCGGGCCGCGGTCGTCCAGGGCGGGCCGGCCGTTGTTCGTCACGTGTCGCATCAGCCAGATCCACGTCTCCCCACAAGACGCGAATCTGAGGAGGTCGGGCATTCAGGTCTCCACGTTGGGGAAATGGAAGGGATTGTGTGGGAGTCGGCGTTGCCGGGAAACGTTGGCGCGGACGTAGTAGACGAAGTAGTGGATCATTGCGAGCAGCCCGATGATCACCAGGAGCAGGGCTGTGGTGGGCACGGCTCCGATCATCCCGAGCACGCCGACCGCGATGTAGGAGCTGTTGACCAGGGCCAGCATCATCACGTTGATCCCCGGCCAGGCCAGCGGCGCGTACGTCTCCGGATAGCGGGGGTCCACCGGCAGGTTGGGAGTCCAGCCGAGGGCCGAGAACTGGTCCTTGAGGTGGACGACGTAGAGCAGACGGAAATTGTTGAGCGCCCGCGCGGTCCGCATGTGCGCGTTCACCGCCTCGATCAGCCGCAGGAAGGGCAGTACGCTGAGCAGCCCGAACGCGGCGACCGTCGCGAACAGGTACCAGGGCACGCCCTGCCATGAGACCAGCATGTTCGGGCTGATCACTTTCGCGCCGGTCAGTGCGATCGCGGCGGCGAACGGGGCGGAGAGCAGGCTCATGGAGAGCCTGGTCATCTTGATGCGCTCGTCCTTGGCGGCCAGGTAGACCTGGTACGTCCCGGTGAAGTCCACGGACACGAGAGCAAGGAATTCCCTGGGTGCCACCGGCAGCCCGTCCAGGGTCTCGGGCAGTGCTTCCGCGGTCGCCCGCGGTGACGTCTTCCGCATCGGGACCCCACTTTCGACGAAGAGTGGATTTTCCCGTAGGAAGATATTGACTCACTTGTCAGGCTAATGAGGGTGTTTTGACGACATATATCTCAGGACTTCTGCGGGGCGTGGCCGGCCGTTCACGGCGGCCTGCCGGAGACCGGCACCGTCGCGTGCCCGCAGGTGTCCTTCAGCCTTCCACCGTCCCTGCCTCCCCGAGCGGCAGCGCCTCCCCGAGTGGCAGCGCTCCCTCGACTGGCAGTGCCTCCTCCACGGAGGCGGCCATCGTGAAGTAGCTCAGCAGTCCGGCGGTGGCGAGCATGTGACGCAGTGTCCGGCTCGCCCCGGTCACCACCAGGCGGGTTCCCTTCTCCTGGCTCTGGCGCAGGATCCTCAGCAGTTCCGCGAGCCCGGTGGAGTCGCAGAAGGTGAGCCCGGTCAGATCGAGGATGAGCAGGGAGGTGGCCTCGGCACGCGTACCCGGGAGCAGTGGCGACGGGGAGGGTGGACTCTCCGGGAGGAGCGACGGGGGAGAGAGCGGAGAGTCGTCGGTGCTCGTGTTCCAGAACCGGTCGATCTCCCTCCGGAAGACCGGTGCGTAGACGTAGTCGAGTTCGCCGATCGCCCGGACCACGATGGCGCCCTCGTGCGCGCCGGTCGAGATGAAGAGCGCGTTCACACCTTCGGGTGGCATGGAAAGACTCCTTAGGCCCGCAGTTCACAGGGCGGGCGTTCCCTCCGTCTTACCAGGTATGTACGGTCGGTGCCCCAGTGGAGGGTCGAATCACTGGATACTTATGATTTTTCGTCCCGTCAGGTGTGCGACGAGATGGATACGGGACCATCCGGAGTGCGATCTTCGTCGTGAGCGGCCGGTCGCCCCTTGCCGGTCGGAGTGATCTGGGGGTTCCGCGCGCGATCGTGCCGTCCCGCCGTTCTCGGTACCCGGCGCCGGCGCATGCCGCGTTCGGAGACCGGCCGTGGCCCGATCTCCTTGCCGAAGCCCATCCGGTGGAGAAGCCATCCCAGGGCGCCGCCCAGGACCACGACCCCCACGCCCGCCCAGAAGAAGACGACGCCGTCGGCCACCATCGCCAGCCCGGAGATCGCGAAACCGGTCATGCAGACGATCGAACCGGTCCAGCCTGCCACGGTGTGCCCCATGTCGTGCTCTTCGTGGATCTCAGCCAGCTCCGCGAAGTCTTCTCTTATCCCCATGCGCTCCCCTCCATCCGGATCGCCGCCTTCCGCGGGCCCCGGTGGGGTCTCAGGCGGCAGGCGGCTAAGTTGGATCTGCTCGCACCATTTATCTCACGAGCTAAATTTCTTAGATGGTAAGGAGAATTTGCGATGGAAGGCAAGTCCAGCCCCGGGGCCTCGCCGCTGGATGTCCTGAGCCGGATGGACCAGCTGATCGCGTTGAGCATGGTCGGGCAGCACGCGCTCGCCGAGCGCCTCGGCATCAACGTCACGGACCTGACGTGTCTCGGTTTCATCCTCGGTGCGAAAGGGGAGGCGCTCACCGCGGGGCGTCTCGCCGAACTGGCGGGTCTCACCACCGGGGCCGTCACCGGGGTGGTCAACCGCCTGGAGGGCGCGGGCTACGCCCGGCGCGTCCCCGACCCCCACGACCGCCGCCGCATCCGGATCGTCCCCGAGGGGGACCCGGCCGCCCGCGTCGCGGTGGCGTACGAACCCACCTACCGGCGGCTCATCGAGCTCTTCGAGAGTTACGGCCCGGAGGAGCTGGCCACCATCTCCGACTGGTTCACCCGCGCCGCCGACGCCATGCGGATCTCGCTGGCCGAGATCCGCGAGTCTCCGGCGCCCTGAGTCCGTGCCCGGCTCCGTGGCCGGGAGGGCGTCAGTCGTTCTTGAAGGGGTCGTGCTCGGCCAGCAGCTTGTCCAGCCTGGCCTGGTCGACGCGGCTGACGACCGCGGCCTCCTCGGTACGGTCCCGGACGCACTTGGCGAGAGTGAACGTCGACGTCACCACGTAGAGCAGCCCGATGCCCATGAAGGACCGGACCCAGGCGGTCACGGGCAGGTAGGCGATACCGATCACCATGGCCGCCACCGACAGCCCGAACGAGATGACGGCCTGCAGGTAGAAGGCGGCGGTCGTGGTGCTCTTCACCGGTCGTGTCATGTTCCCATCGTCGAGACGACCCACCTTTCGAGCATGAGCGCGGCTACTCAGTTACCGGTGAGTACGTCAGTGCGGTGACCTGCCCGGGATTCTGCGCGCCCGCTCCGCCAAGGGCGGTCCGTGGACCTCCACGGCGGCATGGGATGATTGCCGGACCATGCTCGCGACCTGGCCTTTCCGTATCGCCCGCGCCGCCGCCTTCGCCGCGGTCTGCCTGGGCCTGAGCGTGATGGCGCACGTCCTCGCGGGAGGCTCGGTCTCCGCGCCGAGCGCGGCCGCCGCCCTGGCCCTCGCCTTCGGCGCGGCCCTCGCCACCTCGGGGCGCGAGCGTACGCTGGCGGTGATCCTGCCGCTGCTGGCGGGCGTGCAGGCCGGGGTGCACGTGCTGTTCTCCCTCGCGCACACCGCGTCCCCGGTCGAGGTCGGCGGGCATGTCCACGCGGGGCTGCTGCCCGGACTGGGCATGCTGGTGGCGCACGGGTGGGCCGTCGGACTGACCGCGCTCTGGCTGGCGCGCGGCGAGGCGGCGTTGTGGGCGCTGCTGCGACGACTCGGCGCGCGGTTCGGCCGCGTGCTCATCGTGCCGGTGACCCCGGCGTACGTGGCCTTCCTCACCCCGTCCGCGAGCGAGCCCGGCCCTCTCCGCTCCGCCGTGCTGCGCCACGTTCTCAGCCGGCGCGGCCCTCCCCGGACCGTCACCGCCATCTCCGGCTGACCGCGCGGGTCACCCGGGGGTGTCGCCCGTTCCCGAGCCCGCACGCGCGGGCCTGCGCCGATGCGGCCTTCCTGCCGCCCGGCGCACCGAACCAGCGTGACAGTTCCAGGCTGCCTGCCCGGCATGGCCATCGAGCGGCGTCCGGCCGCGGCCTGTCGGCTGCCCGGCCAGAAGAGAGGCATCACCATGTCCGTTCGTCGTATCACCCCTGCCGGAATCCTGGTCGCGGCCGTGGTGGCTCTGGCCGGGTGCGGCTCCCAGAGCACCGTCGCCCCGGCGGCGGCCCCCGCCACCCCCGCTCCCACCGCCACCTCCGCCGCCCCCGCGTTGACGATCACCGACCCATGGGTGAAGACCGCCAAGAAGGGGATGAGCGCCGCCTTCGGCACCCTGGTCAACAACACCGACGCCGAGGTGACGGTCGTCTCCGCAGCCTCGTCGCTGTCGCCGAAGGTCGAGCTGCACGAGGTCGTGGAATCCGCGGGAAAGATGGTCATGCGACCCAAGGAGGGCGGGATCGTGATCCCGCCGAAGGGCACCCACCGGCTCCAGCCGGGCGGCGACCACATCATGCTGATGGGCGTCACCGAAGCGGTGCGGCCCGGCGCTGAGATCCCCTTCACCCTCACCTTCAAGGACGGCGGGACCCTGGAGTTCACCGCGGTCGGCAAGGACTTCGCCGGAGGCCAGGAGAACTACCAGCCCGGCACGGACCCGGAGGGGCACGAGGGCATGGACATGGGCGAGAGCCACGGCTGAGCGAAAAGCGGAGTAGAGCTCATGTCAGACCCCCGAATCAGCCGTAGGGGACTGCTCGCGGGGGGCGCCGTCACCGCGGCCGGCGCCCTCGCCGCCTGCGCTCCCGACCAGGCCGTCCCGGCGGCCGCTCCCCGGCCCGCTCGGGCCGTCCCCGCCTCCGGCGGTTCCGCGGTGGAACCCTTCGACGGAGCCCACCAGGCGGGCATCGCGACCATGCCACAGGCGTACGGGGTGTTCGTCGGCCTTGACCTGCTGCCGGGCACCGACCGCGAGGCGCTGGGGCGGATGATGCGGCTGCTCACCGACGACGCCAGGCGGCTGACCCAGGGCAGGCCCGCCCTGGCCGACACCGAGCCCGAACTGGCACTGCTGCCCGCCAGGCTGACCGTGACCTTCGGATTCGGCCCCGGTCTCTTCGCGGCGGCGGGACTGGCCGACCGCAGGCCGAAGACCGTGGCGCCGCTGCCCGCCTTCACCATCGACAGGCTCAAAAAGGAGTGGAGCGGCGGGGACCTGCTGCTGCAGATCTGCGCCGACGACGCCCTCACCCTCGCCCACGCCCTGCGCATGGTCGTCAAGGACGCCCGCTCCTTCGCCAGGGTGCGCTGGACCCAGCGGGGCTTCCGGCGTGCCGCCGGCACCCACGCCGCGGAGCAGACCCAGCGCAACGTCATGGGCCAGCTCGACGGGACCGTCAACCTCTCACCCGGCACCCCCGAGTTCGACCGGGCCGTGTGGGTGCGCGAGGGACCGTCCTGGCTGCACGGCGGCACCACGCTGGTGCTGCGGCGCATCCGGGCGGAGATGGAGACCTGGGACGCCGTCGACCGGGTCGCCAAGGAGTTCACCGTGGGCCGCCGCCTGGACAACGGCGCCCCGCTCACCGGGCGCGACGAGCACGACGAGGCCGACTTCACCAGGCTCAACGCGATCGGCTTCCCGGTCATCTCCGAGCAGGCTCACATCCGCCGGGCCCACGTCGCCGATCCGGGAATGCGGATCCTGCGCCGGGTCTACAACTACGACGAGGGGCTCACCCCGGACGGGCGCGCCGACTCCGGGCTGCTGTTCGCCTCCTACCAGGCCGACATCGCCCGGCAGTTCATCCCCATCCAGCGCAGGCTGGACGAGGCCGATCTGCTCAACGAGTGGACGACCCCGATCGGCTCGGCGGTCTTCGCCATCCCACCGGGCTGCTCCCCAGGCGGCTGGATCGGAGACACCCTCCTCACCTGAGGGGACCCCGCCCCTGCCGGCCTTACGGATGACCTTCCCGCGGAAAGGAGGATCGTTCGGAGAGCAGGCCGGTGAGGGGCGCCCGGTGCCCGGTGGCCCGGGCGGAGGCGAAGGCCGCGGGCCCGAGCCGGTCGAGCAGTGCCGCTCGCAGGGCGGGGACGAGGTCCTCGCCCCGCGCGGGGTCGAGGCGTTCGGCGGCGCCGAGCAGGACCGCGGCGCGGACGAGGTGACCGGTCGCGTGCTCGGATCCGGCGAGCAGGAGCAGGTCGGCCAGCAGGCGGCGCGGGTCACCGAGGCCGACGGCGAGCCCGGCGCCCTCGGCGAGGAGGTGCCGTGCCCGCTCGTGGTCACCGCGGAGGGCCGCGGCCCGGCCGAGCCCGAACAGGCAGCGGGCCGTGCAGCGAAGATCGCCGATACGGCGGATTTCGGCGAGTACGCCGCCGAACCGGGTCGCGGCCATCGCGTGGTCCCCCCGGTGCTGGTCGAAGCAGGCCAGAAAGACCTCGGCGTGCAGCCGCTCGTGGTCGTTGCCGACGGCGTCGGCCAGCCGCCTCGCCTCGTCCAGCCAGCCCGCCACGTCATCGAGCCGGATCCGGCCCTCGACCGCGCGGATGGCCATCTGGTTGAGGCAGTTGGCGCGTTTGACATGGTCGTGGAGCCGGCCGAACAGCTCGGCGGCGTGGGCCAGCCGGATCAGGGAGGCCGAGGTGTCCGGGGTGGCCGTGCCCAGGCCGGACAGCGCCAGGGCACGGTGCCAGTCGTCGCCCAGCCGCTCGAAACGCGACGCCGCCTGCTCCAGGTGCTCGATCGCGGACGCGCGGTGCTCGCCGTACATCATCGCCCAGCCGAGGGCGAGAAGGGCGAGGGCTCGGTCCTCCTCGGTGCCGTGCTCGGCGCGCTCGCGCGCCTGCTCGGCGAAGGTCCGCGCCCGCCCGGTGTCCTGGTAGGCCAGCAGGAAGGAGCAGGTGACCGCGGCCCGGATGTCCAGGACGCCCCCCGGCGGGGGCCGTTCGAGCAGCCTGTCCAGCCAGCCGAACAGCTCGCCGCGCGCGCCGAGGACCTCCCATCCCGTACCGACTCCGGCGAGGAACTCCCAGGCGGGTGCCGTCTCCCGCTGTTCGAGGGCCCAGCGCATCCCGGCCCGCACGTCCGCCCAGCGGCGGTCGAACCAGCGCAGCGCGGCGGCCTGATCCCGCCCTCGCAGGTCGGGCAGGGCGGCCACGCCGTGGCGTAGATGGTGCAGGGCGTGCTGCTCACGTGCCGTGCCGGTGGCGCCACGCGCCAGCAGTCGCCGGTGCGCGAACTGGCGGACGCTGTCGAGCAGGCGGTATTCGGTGGTCTGGTCCCGGCGGCGGCGGGAGAGCAGGGACCGGTCGAGCAGGCGCGGGAAGAGCCGGACGAGGTCGGTGGAGTCCAGCGGCGGATAGGCGAGAATCCGCGTCGCGGTGTCGTAGTCGAACTCGCCGGGAAACACCGAACATCGTTCGAACAGCAGCCGTTCGTCGTCGCCCAGCAGCTCGTAACTCCACCTCAGGGCCTCCTCCAGGGTGCGGTGCCGGCTCGGGACGCCGTGCGGCCCACCGGTCAGCAGCGCGAACCGGTTGTCCAGGCGCTCCAGCAGCTCGGCCGGTGAGAAGACCCGGATTCGCGCCGCCGCGAGCTCGATGGCCAGCGGCAGCCCGTCCAGCCGGCGGCAGATCATCGCGACGTGCCTGGCATTGCCGGAGGTGACCTCGAAACCGGGAGAGACCGCGGTCGCGCGGTCGGCGAACAGCAGTCCGGAGGCCGCACCCAGCACGGCCGCCGGATCGTCGAGTTCCCCGGGAAGCGGCAGGGGCGGAATCTCGTAGACGACCTCTCCCGCCACCCCCAGCGGTCCGTGGCTGGTGGCCAGCACGCGCAGCCGGTCCGTGGTGGTCAGCAGGTCGGCGAGGAGTGCCGCCGCGGTGGCGGACACGTGTTCGCAGTTGTCCACCACGAGCCAGTGCCCGCCCTCGGCGAGCGCACCGCGTATCAGGGCGCGCAGCCGCCGCCCGTCCCCGGTGACGCCGAGGGCGTCCGCGAACGCCCGCTCCACGGGGTCGCCGAGGATGTCGGCGAAGGCACGCTCCCCAGGATCGGCGGGGGGTACGGACGCGAGGTCGACCAGGACGGCGGGCGGCAGGGTGGTCGCCGAGTGGGCCAGGTGCAGCGCCAGCCGGGTCTTGCCGGTGCCGGCGGGGCCGGTCAACGTCAGCAGCCGGTGGGTGCCGGCCATCCGCAGGAGGTCCTCGGTCTCCTGGATCCGTCCCACGAACGACGACAGCGGTCTGGGCAGCCCGCCACCGGGGTCCCGGCGGGCCCGTAGCCGTGCCGCCGCGTCGATCAGGGCCAGGCGGTTCGACCCGCCGAGCTTGCGCAGCAGGGACGACACGTGGCTCTCCACCGTCCGTTCCGACACCCGCAGGCCGGCGGCGATCTCCCGATTGGGCAGGCGATCCCCCACCAGCCAGAAGACCTCGAGTTCCCGCCGGGTCACTCCGGCCGCCCGCAGCGGATCGGGGAAGGTGTCGGATCTCATGAGGCGAGTATCCTCGCCGGCCGCCCGGACGGCCCCCGGCGAATCCGCCACGAGCCGTCTCCGCGCCGTCTCCGCGCCGTCTCCGCGCCGTCTCCGCGCCGTCCTCGGTACGGAGCACGGACGCTTTTTCCGTACCGGGCACGGATGTGCGGCGCGCGGACCCGCTGTCGAATGAGGGAACGCTCGAAGAAAGGCGGAGACGACGATGAGCACTTCCAGCCGGCGCCTGGTGGCGAACGCCAGAGACCGGGTCCGCAACATGTCGGTGGCGGAGGTCGCCGAGGCACTCGAAACCGGTGCGGTGACGCTGGTCGATCTCCGGGAGCCCGACGAGGTCCAGCGCGAGGGCGCCATCCCGGACGCGGTTCGGGCACCTCGCGGGATGCTGGAGTTCTGGGCGGACCCGGCCGGCCCGTACCACCGGGCCGAGTTCGACCCCCTGGTGCGGACCATCCTCTACTGCGCCTCAGGCGGCCGGTCCGCGCTCGCCGCGCAGACCCTGCAGGAACTCGGGTACACCGACGTGTCGCATCTCGACGGTGGCCTGGCGGCGTGGAAGGACCAGGGCCGCCCGGTGACCTTCCAGGCACCGCCCTCGCCGCCCGGCGACCGGGAGGACCCGTGACCGGTCCCAGGTGAACGCGGGGCCGACGTCCCTTCGCGTGTCGTCGCGCGCTCACCCCGGCACTCGAACATGACCGGACGATGCCCTCCCCGTGAAGCGGGACGTCGGCCGGGTCTCCGCGACATCTCCGGGAGGGAGGGGCATCATGGGAGACCCCGCCGGAAACGACGCGGAGCCCGCAGGGCCCCCGACATCCTCCCCGGAGGGATCGAGATGAGACTCGCGGACGCTCGTGTGCTGATCACCGGTGCGTCGTCCGGCATAGGGGCCGCGACCGCGCGGGCGATGGCCGCCGCGGGGGCCCGCCTCGTCCTGTCGGGGCGCGATCGGGACAGGCTCGCGGCCGTCGCCTCGGAGACCGGCGGCCGGGCGCTCGTCGGCGACCTCACGACGGACCTCGCGGGCCTCGCCGAGCGCGCGGGACCGGTCGACGTGCTGGTCGGCAACGCCGGGTGCGGGTGGGCGGGGCCGTTCCCGGCGATGCCGGACGGTACCGTCGAGCGCCTGGTCGCGGGGAACCTGACCGCTCCCATCCTGCTGACCCGCCTCCTGCTGCCCGCGATGATCGAGCGCGGCCGGGGACACCTCGTCTTCGTGGCCTCGATCGCCGGGGCGATCGGGGTGCGGGACGAGGCGGTGTACGCCGCCACCAAGGCGGGCCTCCTCGGCTTCGCCGAGAGCCTGCGGTACGAGTCGCGCGGGATCGGCGTGTCCGTCGTGCTGCCCGGCGTGGTGGAGACCCCGTTCTTCGAGCGGCGCGGTGCCCCCTACACGCGGCGATGGCCCGTGCCGATCCCCGCGGAACGGGTCGCCCAGGCGATCGTGTCCGCCGTCGAGGACGGCAGGCCCGAGTCGTACGTGCCGGGCTGGCTGCGGCTGCCGGCCATGCTGAAGGGCGCGGCGCCCGGCCCCTTCCGCGCCCTCGCCGGGATGTTCGGCGGGCAGCCGGAGCTCAGCCGCCGCGCAGAGCCCGGATCGACTCCCTGACCGAGGTGAGCGTGGCGAAGACGGCGGTCGGCTCGTATCCGCAGTGGGCCATGCAGTTGGCGCACCGGTCGTCGCGCCCTCGGCCGTAGGCGTCCCAGTCGGTCTCGGTGACCAGCTCCCGATAGGTGGCCGCGTAGCCGTCGGACATCAGGTAGCAGGGGCGCTGCCAGCCGAAGAGCGAGTACGAGGGGATGGCCCACGCCGTGCACGGGAAGTCGATCCTCCCTTCGAGGAAGTCGAGGAAGAGCGGGGTGTGGTTGAACCTCCACCGCCGCCGGTTCCCGCCGGCGAAAGCCTTGCGGAACAGCTCCCGGGTCTCCCGCACGCCGAGGAAGTGCTCCTGGTCGGGCGCCTTCTCGTACGCGTACCCGGGAGAGATCATCATCTCGTCGACGCGAAGATCGTCGTTGAGATAGTTGAGCACGTCGACGACCGTCTGAGGGCTGTCGGTGTTGAAGAACGTCGTGTTCGTGGTGACCCGGAAACCACGGCGCCGGCATTCCCGGACCGCGGCGACGGCCTCGTCGAACACGCCCTCCTTGCACACCGACTCGTCGTGGCGCTCGCGCATGCCGTCCAGGTGGATCGTCCACGCGAAGTATCGCGAGGGCTCGAACTGGTCGATCTTCTTGGGGATCAGCAGCGCGTTGGTGCACAGGAACACGTACTTCCTCCTGGCGACCAGCTCCCGGACCAGCTCCCCTATCTGCGGGTGCATGAGCGGTTCCCCGCCCGCGATCGAGACCATGGGCGCGCCGCACTCCTCGATGGCGGCCAGGGCCTGCTCGACCGGCATGCGCTGTTTCAGCACGTCGGCGGGGTGCTGGATCTTTCCGCAGCCCGCACAGTGCAGGTTGCAGGCGAACAGAGGCTCAAGTTCCACCAGAAGGGGGAACTTCGCCCGCCCGCGCAGCTTCTGGCGGAGGATGTAGCCGCCGATGCGAAGACTCTGGCGGATCGGTGTCGGCATCTGGGTTGCATCTCCTCGGGTAATGGGACGGGACGGACTCCTCGGGGAGAGAGGGGGAGATCGCGGCGGCCCAGCGGGCCAGGACCGGGCCGAGCCGGCGCAGCACGCGGTACGCCACGGCGCCGCCGCGTATCGTGGCCGGGCGCAACAGCGCGGCACCGGCGATGTCGGCGACGACGCGCAGCGCGGCGAACGGCAGGCCGGGCACCGCGCCCGCCAGCGGCCCGGTCTCCATGTCGACGGCCGCGGCCCCCTCGGCGGCGAGCCTGCGGCGTTCGGCCCCCGTCACGATGTGATCGGAGGTGACCAGCGGTCCGGTCCGCGCGGACAGGCCGGCCCGGGCCAGTTCCTCGACCAGCGGCCACGCCGAGGGACAGGGCACCGCCCGGCCCGCGAAGCGGATCTCGCTCGCCACCAGCACGTCTCCCGGGCGCAGGCCCTCGTCGAGTGCCCCGCAGAAACCGGTCACCGCCAGCGCGCCCGCCGGCGGGAGCCGCGCCGCCGCGCTCGCGGCGCGGCGCGGGCCCATCCCGGTCCGGATCACCCGCACCTCCTCGGCCGGCAGGCCGCTCTGTACGGCCCGCGCCTCGACGGCCAGGGCGGTGCAGATCAGCAGGCCGGTCACCCGGCGTCCACGGTGACCGCCTCGGCCCTCAGCGCGGGCCCGGGATGCGCGGGCACCTCCTGGGAGCGCACGTAACGGCCCAGCGCGCTGATCGGGAAGACGAGCCGGTAGAGGTGGTAGTTGATGTAGAAGGCGCCGGGGAAGCCGGTCCCGGTGAAGTACGGCTCGTCCCAGCCGCCGTCCGGGCGCTGGTGGCCGACCAGCCACTCCACACCGCGCTCCACCGCCGGTGACCGCTCCCCGGCGGCGAGCAGCGCCATCAGGGCCCATGCCGTCTGCGAGGGAGTGGAGTGGCCGCGCCCGATCCAGCGGGGATCGGTGTAGGAGCGCAGGTCCTCCCCCCAGCCGCCGTCGTCGTTCTGGTGCCTCTCCAGCCAGGCGACGGCACGCCTTATGCACGGCTTGCCGGGCCGTACGCCGGCCGCGATGAGCGCGGGGAGCACGGCGCCGGTGCCGTAGACGTGGTTGGCCCCCCAGCGGCCGAACCACGACCCGTCCGCCTCCTGTGCCTTCAGCAGCCAGACGACGGCGCGTCGCAGGACGGGGGAGTCCGGCCGCTCCTGCGCCAGCGCCTCGACGACGTGGGCGGTGACGTCGGCGGACGGCGGGTCGATGACCGCGCCGAAATCGCAGAACGGCAGCTTCTTGCACATCTCGCGGGTGTTGTCGGCGTCGAAGGCCCCGAAGCCGCCGTCGCGGGACGCCATGCCCGTGATCCAGCGCACCCCGCGGTCGATGGCCGGCCTGGCGTCCGGGTGACGCACCCGGCGCAGGGCGAGAATCGCCTCCGCCGTGTCGTCGATGTCCGGGTAGCCGTCGTTGTCGAACTCGAAGGCCCAGCCGCCGGGTGCCAGCGAAGGGCGCCGTACGGACCAGTCGCCCCGGCTCCGGATCTCCTCGGTGAGCACCCAGCCGGAGGAGGCGAGGAGGGCGGGATGGTCGGCGGGCAGGCCCGCGTCGAGAAGGCCGTTGATCGCGAGCACCGTGTCCCACACGGGGGACTGGCAGGCCTCCAGCCTGCGTCCCTTCTCGTCCCGGATGGTGAACCTGTCGAATCCCTCGATGCCCTTCCGCATCACCGGGTGGTCGAGAGGGTAGCCGTGCAGGCTCAGCGCGATCAGCGAGTACACCCACGGCGGCTGGATGCCGCCCCAGGACCCGTCCGCCTCCTGCCTGGCCACGATCCACTCGGCGGCCCGCCTCAGCGCGGCCCGCCGCAGGCCGGGGACGGGACGTCGCTGGTAGCGGTGCAGGACGCGGTCGAGCGCGGTGAACGGCCCGTGGGGGTGCGGCGGCACGGGGCGTCCGGTACGCAGTTCGGCCAGGTCGAACGGGAGCGGCCGGACCGGGCGGTGCGCGCTCACGATGGTGAGCGGGACGATCGTCTGCCTGGCCCAGCAGGCCCAGTCGTAGACGTTGAGCGGGAACCAGCGCGGCAGGAACATCATCTCGGGGGGCAGCACCGGGAGGTCCTCCCATCGCCACTGTCCGAACAGCGCCAGCCAGATCCGGGTGAACACCCGGCCGGCCTCGATCCCACCGGATTCCCGTACGAACCGGGCCGCGGCTCGCAGGTGAGGGGCGTCGGTCCGGTCACCGGCGAGCCGTAGCGCGGCGTACGCCTCGATCGTGGTGGACAGGTCGCCGGGACCGCCGTGGAAGTTGGCCCAGGTCCCGTCGTCGCGCTGCTCGGAGCGGATCCAACGGGCCGCCTGTGCGGTGTCCTGCTCGGTGCGGATACCGAGGAACTCCCTGAGCAGCAGGTCCTCGGCGTCCATGGTCACGTTCGTCTGCAGCTCGCCCTTCCACCACCCCTCGGGCGACTGGAGGCCGAGCAGGTGGTCGCATGCCGCGTCGAGGGTGAGTTCGGCGGGAGTGGAAGCGGCGACGGCGGTCATGTCAGTGGCCCCTGGATGTGAGGAAGCGGACGATGTCCAGGAATTCGGCGCGGACGTCCGGGGGCATGTCCGCGCCGGCGAGATGGTGTTCGGCGGCGTCGAGCCGGTGCTTGGCCTCGGTCTCGGCCCATGCCCGGCCGCCGGCCTCCTCGACGAGCCGGGCGGCGTCGTGCAGGTCGGATTCGGACAGCGGCAGGGGATCGGCCAGCAGGCGGGCGAGCCGCTCACCGGCCGGTGTGCCGCTGGTGAGCGCGGCGACGATCGGCAGCGACTTCTTGCGGGCGCGCAGGTCGGAAAGGACCGGTTTGCCGGTCGTCTCGGGGCTGCCCCAGATGCCCAGCAGGTCGTCGACGAGCTGGAAGGCCAGGCCGGCCTCGGTTCCGAAAGCCGTCAGGGCGGCGACCAGCGGAGCGGGGCCGTTCACCACGGTCGCACCGATCGAGCAGGCACAGGCCAGCAGGGAGCCGGTCTTCTGCGTGGACATCCGCCGGCACTCCGCCAGGCTCACGTCCGCGAGCTGTTCGAACTCCAGGTCGAGCGCCTGGCCGGCGATCAGCTCCCGGGTGGCGACGGCCAGGTGCCGGGCGGCCCGCAGGCCGGAGAGGCCGCCCTCCTCGAGCAGCAGCTCCCCCGCGAGCGAGAGCAGGGCGTCGCCGGCGAGGATGGCCGCGGAGCAGCCGAAGACGGTCCACGCCGCCGGCCGGTGCCGCCGCATCCGGTCGCCGTCCATGATGTCGTCGTGCAGCAGCGAGAACGCGTGCACGAGTTCCACCGCGGCGGCGACCGGCAGGCCCTGCTCCTGGCCTCCCCCCGCGGCTCTCGCCGACAGGATGGCCAGCGCCGGGCGTAGCGCCTTGCCGCCGGAGGCGACGGGCAGGCCCGCCGGATCGGCCCAGCCGAGGTGGTAGGCGGCGACGCGCGAGGTCAGTGGGTCGAGCCTGGCCACGGCGTCCCGGAGTACCGGCTCCACGAGCCCGCGGGCGGCCGCGACCGAGGGCGGGATGACCGCCGTCACCGGGGACGTTCCCTCTTCAGATGACGCCTGACCAGGCAGGTCGCGTTGAGTCCGCTACGCACGGCAGCCTCCATCGTGTCGGGCCAGCCCGTGTCGGTCCACGCGCCGGCGAGAAACAGTCCGGGCCACCGGGTGGCGGCCTCGGGGCGGAGCGCGCCACTGCCTGGGCACTGGCGGAAGGTGGCGCGACGTTCCCTCGTGACGAAGAAATCGATGACCCGTGCCTGCCGCGCTCCTGGGAAGATCTGCTCAAGCGCGGGTACGAACGTGGCCCGCACCCGCGCGGTGGGTGTGTCGATCCACTGGTCCGCCGCGGAGACCGAGACCGCGAGGTACTGGCCTTCGCGCAGCCCCGCGGCGCCGGTCTTGTCGAACACCCACTGCACGGGCGAGTCCACGACCGCCGCGAACGGCACCCGGGTGACCCGCCGGTCGTAGACGACGTGCACGTTGACGATCGGGCTCGCGTCCAGGCCGCGCCAGCGCTCCCTGCCGGGAGCGGCCTGTTCGGGGACCAGTGCAGCGGCCTGCTCGTGCGCCGTGGCGACGATGACGGCGGACGCCTCGACCCGGCCGCCGTCCACGATCACGGAGTCCCGCTCGATGGCGGTGACCTTCGCCGACAGGCGTACGGCACCGCCGCGCCGTTCGATGGCGGTCCGTGCCGCGTCGCCGTGCAGCTCGCCGAGGGGCACGGTGGGAACGCCGATGTCGGCGGCTCCCGCCCGGCCGAGCAGCGCGGTCTTGAAGACCATCGCCGCGGGTCCCAGGGCCGCGCCCTCGACCCCGACGTTCAGGGCCGCCATCGCGAACAGCTCCCAGAGGGCGTGCCGCGCGCGCTCCCGCTGCCCGTGGGCGGACAGCCAGCTCCCGAGATCGGTCAGGTCCAGCGCGGGGTCGGCCGGGTCGAGCCGGCGAAGGGCGAGTGAGACCCGCATCGCGCGCAGCCGGTCGGCGGGCTTGAGCAGCCGGTATCCGGCCAGCGCCGGCAGCAGGTGGAACGGCCCGGGCAGCACCCCGCGTTGGAGCCGCCCGCACCGCCCCGCAGGGGTGAGCACCCGTACGTCGAACCGGTCCTGCAGGCGTACGCGTCCGGCGACGCCGAGCCGGTCGAGCAGGCCGCGGTAGGCCGTGCAGCAGCGGAGGAACACGTGCTGGCCGTTGTCGACGCTCAGCCCGTTCCTGACGAAGGAGTGGGTGGCGCCGCCCAGCCTCGGCCGGGCCTCGTACAGGGTCACGCGGTGACCGGCCTCCCCGAGCGCGACGGCGGCGGCGATGCCCGCCAGCCCGCCGCCGACGATCGCGACCGGAGCGCCGCTCATCGGGCGGCCCCCGCCAGGGCGCACGCCGCCACCATCGCCTTCTGCCACGGAGGCAGTGACAGCCGCGAGGCCAGTGCCGCGGCGGGATCCGCGGCGATGCGGCCGAGCAGGCACCGGTAGATGCCGGCCATCGCCGCGGTGCACGCCGCGCTGCGCACGTCGAGTGCGGTCAGCAGGCGCATGCCGTCGTCGAACCAGTCGCGCGCCCGGTCGGCCTCGAACCGCATCAGCGCGGCGAGCCGGTCGGGAGGGTCGGTGAACCTGCCGGAGGAGTCGATGTTCAGGGTGCAGCCGAATCGCCCGAGGTCCTCGGCGGGGAGGTAGGTCCGCCCGGCCAGCCGGTCCTCGCGCACGTCCCGCAGGATGTTCGTGATCTGCAGGGCCACTCCCAGCGCGTCCGCCAGGTGCGCCACCCCCGCCGCGCCCCCGCCGTCCCCGCGGTCTCCGGCGTCCCCGCCGTCTTCGGTGCCCGCGGTGCCCGTGCTGCCGGCGGTGCCGAAGACGCCGAGGGAGAGCCGCCCGATCGACCCGGCGACGCATCGGCAGTAGGAGAGCAGGTCGTCGAAGTGCTCGTAGGTCTCCCCGCGTACGTCCGCGGCGCACCCGTCGATCAGCTCCTCGAACGCCGACAGCGGCAGCGGGTAGCGGAGGGCGGTGTCGTGCAGCGCGACCAGCACCGGGTCCTCGGGGTCGGGCCGTGCCGTGCCGAGTGCGGCGCGCGCGGCGGCCAGGTCGGTCAGACGCTGCCCGTCGGGGCCGTTTCCGTCGGCGATGTCGTCGATCCGGCGGGCGAACGCGTAGACCGCGCTGAGCGCGCGGCGCTTGGGAGTCGGCAGCAGCCGGAGACCGTAGGAGAAGTTCCGGGCCTTCCCGCGGACGATCTGCTCGCAGTGCCGGTAGGCGTCAACGGTGTCCACGGTCGCACCCCCTGCTCGTGAGGATCCGCAGCCAGGCCGTCAGGAACCGCGCGCCGCGCGGGCGTACCGCGCGTCCGAGAACGTCGTGGTCGGCCCGGGACAGTGCCGCGGTGGTGGCCCGGCCGCCCGCGACGTAGCCCGCGATGGCGAGGCGGGCGAACCCCGTCGCCGATCGGGCGAGCCGGTCCCCCTCGTCGAGCAGCCGGTCGGCCCGCCGCGCCTGGAGCGCGACGACATCGCGCAGCCGCGCCGAGGCGGTGGCCGCGGCGAGATCGTCCTCGTCGCAGCCGAACCGGCGCAGATCCTCGCCCGGCAGGTAGACGCGGCCTCGGGCATAGTCCTCCCCGACGTCCTGGCAGTGCTCGATGATCTGCAGCGCCGTGCACACACGGTCGGACAGGGCCAGGCGGGAGGGGGTGACCATGTCGAACACGTGCAGCACGATGTGCCCGACGGGGTTGGCGGACAGCTCGCAGTAGGAGAGCAGGTCGTCGAAGGTGTCGTACCGGCTGACCGTCTGGTCGCGCCGGTTGGCCTCGATCAACCGGTGAAAGGGCTCGGCCGGGACGGAGCAGGTCTCGACGGTGCCCGCGAGCGCGCGGATGACCGGCAGGCGGGGGGGCCGGCCGGCGTACAGGCGGGCGAGGTCGTCGTCGACGGTGTCAAGCAGTTGGAGCGGATCCCCGGCCTGCGCCTCGTCCCCGATGTCGTCGACGGTCCGTGCGAAGCCGTACACCGCGAGGAGGTGGCGGCGGTGGGTACGCGGCAGTACACATGAGGCGACCGGGAAGTTCTCCCTGCGCGCTTTGAGCATGACGTTCCGCGTATCGGCTCCCCTCCAATTCATAAATTGAGGTTGTCCCCGGCGGGCTGTTATAAACGCGGATGAACGATCTGCTGGTTTTTATCGGTGAGAGCTGGGAAAATATTTAGTATCGCGTTATATCTCTGTCTTTGGAAAAATGATGATTCTTTTGCCGGGGGGTGGGTCGGACCGGGTCCGGGTAAAAGCCGTCACAAAAAGTGGTGCGGCTTTTGCGGCGTGCTTTTTCGAGGAGCTGTGATCTCACGAACGTCATGAAGGGCCGCGCGGTCGCCGGAGACGCCGTGGTCCCGGAGCGGCCCGATCCGCAGACCCGCGGAGCGGCAGCGGTTCACCAGTTCGGGCAGGGCGCCGAGTCCCGACCGCCAGGAGCCGGGGGCCGAGGTGTGGTCGGAGTCGTGCAGCAGGAGTGTCGCCCCGCCCCGCAGGCCGGATGCCAGGGTGGCCAGCACCGAGGCCGGGCTCGCCGAGCGTGTCCAGTCCCTGCCCCACGCGGTCCACAGGACGGGACGCAGTCCCCGCAGACGGGCGGCGAGCAGTGTCTCGGCGCTGAGGACGCCGTAGGGCGGCCGGTACCAGGTGGGGTCGACGCCGGTGACGGCGGCGACCAGATCGGCCGCCCGGCGCGTCTCGGCCGCCATCCGGCCGGGACGGGTCGCCAGGGCGTTCTCGTGCGACCAGCCGTGCACCGCGATCTCGTGGCCCTCCGCGACGATGCGGCGGCCCAGCGCGGGGTGACGTTCGAGCATCTCGCCGAGGACGAAGAAGGTGGCCAGGCACCCGAGCCGTTCCAGCTCCGCGAGGAAACGCGGGGTGGATCGCGGGTCGGGCCCGTCGTCGAAGGTCAGCGCGACATGGTCGGCGAGGCCCACCCCGGCGAGGCCGGGCAGCAGCCGGCGCACGGAGGGCAGCCAGGTCGCCGCGGGCCCCGCGTGCAGAATGGCCAGACCGGTGAGGGTCAACGCGGCACGGTTCACCGTGTCAAGTCTGTGTCACGGGAGCCGTGATGCCAACGCGACGCACTGTGCTGATCGTCAGTGCCGGTATGGGAGCCGGGCACGACGCGGTCGCGGTGGAGCTGGCCAGGCGGCTCGCCGCCGAGGGCGTCGAAGCGGAGATCGTCGATGTCCTGGGGCTGCTGCCGTTCCGGCTGGGAGTGGCGCTGCGCGGTTGGTACGGCTGGATGATGCGCTCCGCGCCCTGGCTGTACGCGCTGATCTACCGGGTCTTCTTCGTGTCGGACCGGGCGCCGCCGACCTCGCCGCTGACGGTGATGGCCGCGGCACGGCTGCGCGGGCTCATCCGCCGCCGGATGCCGGCCGAGGTCGTCTCGACCTTCCACCTGGCCGCGCAGGCGGTCGGTCACCTGAGGCTACGCGGCCGCCTGCCGGTCCCCAGCACCGTCCTGCTGACCGACTTCGCGGCGCATCGGCTCTGGTTGCACCCGGGCAACGACCGGTACCTGTGCTCGGATCAGGCGACCGCCCGCGCTGTTCACGCCGCGACCGGCCGCCCGGCGTTCTGTCACGCTCCCCTGGTACGCCCGGAGTTCCGGCGGTCGGGGGGCGACGCGACGCCGGTGCGTTCCCGGATCGGTGCCCGCGCCGGGGAGCGGCTGGTCCTCGTCTCGGCCGGCGCGTGGGGGGTGGGCGGAGTCGAGGAGACGGCCCGCGTTCTGGCGCGCTCGGGGCGGTACCTGCCCGTCGTCCTCTGCGGGCACAACCGCGAGCTGCGCCACCTGCTGCGGCACACCGGTGTCGCCCTCGGCTGGTGCGACGACATGCCGGACCTGATGGCCGCCGCGTACGCGCTGGTGGACAACGCGGCGGGCCTGACCTGCCGGGAGGCGATGGCCGCCGGGGTGCCGGTCATCTCCTACCGGCCGATTCCCGGCCACGGCAGGGACGGCGCGCTGGCCATGGCGCGGGCCGGACTGAGCGTGTACGCGGGTGACGCCGGGGAACTGCTCGCCGCGCTGGACCGCCTCGGGTGCGGGGCGGAACGGACGCGGCGGATCGCCAGGGGGGTCGCCCTGTTCGACGCCGCGCCCGCGGAGTCCTTCCTCGTCTCCGTGCGGCACCTAGCGGACGAGCGGTGACCGGCTCAGCAGGACACTGCCGTAGAAGATCAATCCCACTCCGATCAGTTCCGGGACGATCCACCAGCCGAGCCGGATGTTCTCACCGAACAGCGCGACGCCGTACATGATGCTGACGACGGGGTCGGCGATGTTGAGCGTCGGCTGCACGACCACCAGGGACGCGCTGCTCAGCGCGCTCTGCAGCACGAACACGCTGAACAGACCGGCCACGATCATGGCGTACAGCGACCAGCTGGTCAGTACGGCGACGTTCTCCGCGGTGAAGAGCTCGGTGTTCTCCTTGATCAACGCGGCGGTGAAGGCGAATCCCACAGCGGACGCGATCCCGAGCAGGGCGCCCCGGTGCGGGCCGATGCGGGCCTTCGCCATCGCGACCAGGGCGGCGGCCGCGACGACCGTGACGATCACGGCGATCAGCCAGATGTCCGCGGTCGGGGCTCGGGTTCCGCTCTGCCCCGGATCGGCGGAGACGAGGAAGAGTGCCAGCCCGATGGTCAGGATGCCGATGGCCAGCCATGACCCCCGGTCCAGGTGGACGTGCAGGATGAGCGAGAGGAGGATCATCGTGAAGGGCAGCTCGGTGACGAGAATGGGCTGCACGAGGGCGAGGGCGCCGAAGTTCAGCGCTGCCGCCTGCAGCAGGAAGCCCCCGATGAGCGCGGCCATGCCGCCCAGCCATGAGGGTTGCCGGATCAGGTAGCCGATCAGCGCCAGTTTGAACACCCGGCTCTGCGGTGCGGTTCGCGCCGCCTGCCGCTGCAGTACCGACGAGAGGGCGTTGCAGGCGGCGGTGAGCACGGCCAGGATCGCCGCGATCACCGGCGCACGGCTTTCCGGCTCCCGATGGTGTGCCGTCCGGCAATGGGGATCATCGAGCGCGTCACCTTTTCCGCGATGTCATGGTGCCTCGGCGCCGTTCCGGCGACAGGGACGTGGGCGGGCTATGGCGTGTTGACCGGCAGGACGCATCCCGTGACGACGGCGTGTCCGCGGGACATGAATCCCTCCTCGACCTCGGTTTTCAGGGCCTGAGGGGAAGAACGCCCCCTGTCACGGGCTGATCACGTGATGCGGGCGATGTCACCTTAATTCAGCGGCGGAGGACCGGGCGGAAAATGCCGCGCGCCACGCGGGCGGCGGTCCGCCACGAAGAATTCTCCGGGGCTCTGGCGGGATAATGGCGTTGAGGTTTATACGGTATTTAGATGATATTTGTGGATTTACACCGGATGGCGGGGGCCGTCTTCCTGGAAAGCCGATGGCCCGGGTCCGCCGGAAAGCGGTTGTCGGACCCGCCCCCTACACTCCCGGCATGGATCTGAGGCGGCTCACGGACGAGGTCGAAGCGGTGTCGAGCACCTATGCCCGCAGGAACGGGATCACCCGGGACGACACCTGGTTCCTGCTGAAGCTCCAGGAGGAGGTGGGCGAGCTGACGCAGGCGTTCCTGATGCGTTCCGGCCAGGCCAGGGACAAGGGGCACTCCGCCGACGAGCTGGAGCTGGGCTTCCGTTCCGAGCTCGCGGACGTTCTGGCACAGCTCCTGGTCATGGCACGACATCACGGGGTCGACCTGGAGGCGGAGGTCGAGCGAAAGTGGATGCCCTGGCACCCCGACCGGCTCCCCGCCGACGGCGGCGGGACGACCGGTGCCGATCCGAACGAGGCGGCGGACCCCGCTGGAGATCACCCCGGGGCGGAGACTCCCGCCGGAGGCGTCAGGAGTCGCGGAGCGGTTTGATTCGATATGGCGGACCCCTACGCGGTGAGCTCCTTCGCGGCGGCGCGGATCTCGTCCAGCAGGACCACGAGATCGTCCTCGGTGGTGGCCGGGTGGAGGACGCAGGCGCGCAGTGCCGCCGTACCGGAAAGCCGGGTGCCGGTCAGGAAGGCGCGGCCGCGGCGTTGGACGGCGGCCGGGAGGGCCTGGTTCAGAGCCTCGACCTCGCCGGGGGCCATCGCCGCGGGCCGGTGGCGGAAGGCGGTGATCGAGGTGACGACCGGGGCGAGCAGGTCGAAGTCGCCGGAGGCCTCCACCATGGCCGCGAGCGTGCGCGCGAGCCGGGTGGTGCGCCGGACCAGCCGGGCGATCCCGTCGCGCCCGAGGTGCGCGATCGTGGCCCACACCCGCAACGCGCGAAAGGAGCGGGTCTGCTCGGGGCCGTACTCGGAGAACCAGCCCAGCTCGTCGGCGTCGTCGTCGCGCAGGTAGGGCGGCACGAGGCTGAAGGTGTCGCGCGGCCCGGCCGGGTCGCGGAAGAGGACGCAGCCACAGTCGACGGGGACACCGAGCCACTTGTGCGGGTCAAGGGCGAGGGAGTCCGCCAGCCCCAGTCCCGCATAGCCGGAGTCGGCCTCTTCGGCGAGGACGCCGAGGGCGCCGTAGGCGCCGTCGACGTGGAACCACAGGTCATGCTCGCGCGCGACCTCGGCGATGTCCGCCAGCGGGTCGACGGCACCGGTGTTCACCGTTCCCGCGCTGGCCGTGACGAAGAACGGCCGTACTCCCGCGTCCACGTCCGCGGCGATCAGACGGCGCAGTGCGTCGGTGTCCATCCGGAAGGCCCCGTCGACCGGGACGGTGCGGAGGTACCGGCTGCCCAGGCCGAGAAGTTCGGCCGCCTTGCGCAGGCAGCTGTGCGCCTCGGCCGACAGATACATCGCCAGCGGGCGATGCCGGTAGAGGCCCCTCTCGCGGACGTCCCACCCCTCGCGGCGGCCTGCCCGCTGCCGGGCCGTGGCCAGCGCGACGATGGTGGCCATGGAGGCGCCACTGGTCAGCAGCCCGGCACCCGGAGGGTGTGGGTAACCCACCAGCTCCGCCAGCCACCGTACGGCGGTGCGCTCCAGCAGGACGCCCGCGTGATCGCCTCCGGCGCAGCTCGGGTTCAGCGCGGCGGCCAGGGGGGCGACCAGGACGCCGGCGGGAGACGGCGGGGAATTGACCCAGCCGAAGAACCGCGGGTGCCCGTTGCCCATCGGGTAGGGCAACACGTGGTCGCGTATGTCGTGGAGCAGGCTCTCCAGGGGGCGGCCCGTAGCGGGAAGGGGCCGGTGGGAGAGCCATGAACGGTCCGCGTCGGGCACCGGTCGCCACACGGGTCCGCCGGGTACCGCGGCCAGGTGGTCGGCGACCAGGTCGGCGGCCGACCGACCGGCTCGGCGGAGGTCATCCACCGTTTCCGCCGGCCTGCCGGCCCAGCTCCATGGCCAGGTAGTACACGCACACGTCATCCGCTCCGTTGGCGAAGGCGTGCCGGCGATCGCCGGGAAAGTAGGCGGAGTCCCCGGCGTTCAGGAGGTAGGGCGTGTCGTCGACGGTCAGGCGGAGACAGCCGGATTCCACGGCCACGTACTCGCGCGAGCCCGGCGGGTGCGGCGAGAACTCCCCGGCGTCGACATCCGGCTCCAGGGTGGTGCGCATCAGTTCGAACTCCACACCCGGCAGCACGGGGGAGAGGATGCGCCGCTCCCAGCCGGAGGGGTCGCGCACCAGCCGCTGCCGGTCATGCGGCAGGATCACCACCTCGGCACGGGAGGGTTCGTCCAGCAGCCGGGCGATCGAGGTGCCCAGAGCGGTCGCCAAACGGTCCAGGACCAGCACCGTCGGTGTCTTCGCGCCCCGCTCCACCGCGGACACCATGCTCCGGCTCACCCCGCTCAGTTCGGCCAGCCGCTCCAGGGCCAGGCCGCGTGCCCGGCGCTCGGCGCGGAGTCTGACTCCCAGCTCGGCCATCGACAGGCCGCTGGACAGGACGCTGCCATTACCCATGTTTCCACTATAGCAACATAAATCCTCTCTATAGAGGAATCGTGTCTACCGCCCGCCAGGAGTGGAGGGGGTGAGGAGAGGACCGCGCGAACCGGGTCGGCGTCAGGTCGCCCATCGGCGCGGAGCCGTCGCCGGCCGGTCGGTCGGTGCGCGGCCCGGCTTCGCGCCGACCGGCGCCCGGGAGGCGTCGGCGGCCGTGACGGCCGTCCGCCCCGGTGCCGAGTCTCGGTGACCCGGGGAAGCGGGTCATCGGCCGCTCCCGGGCCGCCGCGAACAGGGGCCCACCCTCATGATTCGGACTTTCGAAACGCACCATTACATGATGTTGTAATCCCTGTAAAGAGCGATGGTTTACGAACACCCAAGCCGATCTTGACGAAGATCCGTTCCGGCATATCGGGTTATTTCGTTTCATTGTTAGGCGGTGGCAGAAACCTGCCATGAGAGGCATCCCCCAGACAAAGGCAGAGCCCCATGGTCAAACGAGCCCTCGCAGCCGTCGCCCTCTCCCTCGTCACATTACTTGGATTAACACTGCCCGCCTACGCGGTGACACTGGAGCAGAAGCTCGCCGCGCTTTCCGGGTTCAGCCAGCCCACGGCGTCCAGCGCCGCCAGTTGGCGCTCCGCGTGGCAGAACCAGGCGGGCTGGGCGGACTACGCCTTCGACTGGTCGACCGACCTCTGCTCAAGCAGCCCCGACCAGCCGCTCGGCTTCGACTTCAGAATGCCGTGCCGACGTCACGACTTCGGCTACCGCAACTACAAGGCGGTGAGCCTGTTCCCGGCGAACAAGGCGCGCATCGACGACTCGTTCTACTTCGATATGAAGCAGGTTTGCGCGGGATATTCCAGCATTCCCAGAAACACCTGCAACGGCCTCGCCTGGACCTACTACCAGGCGGTCAGGGAATTCGGCACCCTCAACGTCACCGAGGCGCAGATCGAACGAATCCGCCAGACCGCCGAACAGGCCGCTCAGCCCGCCGAGATGTGACCCGGCCCCGCGGGATCAACCCCACCCGCCGACCTTCGCCGGGCCGGTTTCGCGGAGTCCGGCCGCACGGTTGACGGCGGCGACCGGGGAGGCGTCGCCCAGGCGATGCCTCCCCCTCTCCGTCTGCCGGGAACTTCGCCAGTGCCCTCAGGACGAACGCGCGGTGACGGCGGCCACCCAGCGGTGCGCCTCGCCGGCGGAGCGCAGATGGACGACGGTGATCTGCGAATGCCGGGCGATACGCTCCAGGCCGGCCCTCTGCTTCCGCTCGTACTGCGACCACGCCCAGCGCATCGGATGCTCCGGATCCAGCCAGTCTCGGAAGCTCTCCCGGTTGCCGTTCCACAGCTCCCGGCGCGTCGTCGCGCGGGCGATCGAGCGCCGTATGACTCGCTGCATCACCGTACGGCGTGGCAGGTCGAGCCAGACGACGGTGTCGGCCCGCTCCCACAGCAGGTCGTCCAGCACCGAATGGTACTGATCCTCCGTCACCCAGCACCGCCCGGAGGAGAAGGCGTCCACGTCGGATTCGAACTCCGGCCGTTTGACCCAGCCTGGTCCGTGATGGAGCGCGTCCAGTTCGTAGTGGGGAAGTTCGAGCCGCAGCGCCAACGTCCTGGCCATCGTGGTCTTCCCGGAGCCGGAGACGCCCGCGATCAGCACTCTGTACACCGGATCATTAAACCCGCTTCGCGGGAGAGCACACACCGGGGACGAAGCGAGGAGCGGCCACCGCCTCCCCGATGGCCGAGTCGCGGTCGGTCTTGGCGATGAACTCCGCCGAGACGGCCTGACCGTGGGTGTCGGTGGACAGGCCGTCGGCGGCCGGCTTCACGCCGAGGGCATCGTGGATGATGCCGAACCGGTTGCCGGCCTGCCCGACCCGTGAACAAACGATGGGGATACTTGTTGATAAATGTTGATGTATGTTGATGTATGTGTAGTATCTGGCCCTAGGCTGCGGCATGGAGGAGGCCCCGATGAACCCCACGGAGACCCTGATCGACGGTCCCTACTTCGAGGACCTGTATCACGGCCTGCGGTTCGAGGACGTGCCCGCCCTCACCCTCACCGAGGGTCTGGCCGCGGCCCACCAGGCGATCGTCGGCGGGCGGCTGCCGCTGGTCGTGGACCACACGCTGGCGGGGCGGGTGGTCGGCGAGGGCGCCGTCCTGGCCGCCCCCAACCTGGTCTGGGACGTCGCGATCGGCCAGTCCACGATCGTCACCCACGCGGTGAAGGCGAACCTCTTCTACCGCGGCGTGGTCTTCCGTCGCGCCCCCCTGATCGGCGACACCCTGCGCACGGTTACCGAGGTCGTCGGCCTGCGGCAGAACTCCCGCCGCCCCGGTCGCCCCGCCACCGGCCTGGCCGCGCTGCGGATCGGCACCCGCGACCAGCACGACCGTCCGGTCCTGGACTTCTGGCGCTGCGCCATGATCCCGCTGCGCGACCAGGAGGCCCAGACCGGGCACGCCGACGACCTGTCCGCCGTCGGCACGGCTCCCACCACGGCCGAGCTGTCGCAGGTCGCCGCGGGCTGGGACCTGAGCGCCTACCGGGCTCGGGTGCGCGGGCGGCGGCTCGGCGACCTGGCTCCCGGGCAGGTGTTCCGGGTGGCAGGGGGCGACGTCGTCTCGTCGGCGCCCGAGCTGGCCCGGCTCACGCTCAACTCGGCCCGGGTACACCACGACGCCTCGGCGGGGGCCGCGGGCCGGCTGGTCTACGGCGGCCACACCGTCGGGATCGCCCTGCACCAGGCGGTGCGTGCACTGCCGGAGACGGTGACCGTGGCCGGCTGGCACGGCTGCGACCACCTCGGCCCGGTGGCGGAGGGCGACACGCTGACCAGCGTCATCGAGGTGGAGCGGACCGAGCGGCTGGCGGACGGCGGCCTGGTCCATCTGAGGTCCCGGGTGCACGCGCACCGGCCCGGCCTGCCGCCCGTGGACGTCCTCGACTGGCGCTTCGTGGCCGTGTTCGCCGGTGGTGGCGCGACGGGGTGACGGGGCGATGGCTGCTTCCTCATCGGGGAGGTTCGGGCGGAGGGCGGGCTGTGGGCCCAGCGTGGTCCCACGATAGCCATATTTCATATATTCTCTAGCGCCCCTCTCTGGATTCTAGAACGTAAGGCCCGGAAGGTTGCCCGCTGAACTGCGAATATCGCCTTCTCAAGATTCTATTTTCCATTGCCTCACCGGTCCGAGTGTCGCGGCCCCCGGTATCCACCTAGGATCGTCGGCGCAGATGGGACGCCGGGAGAAGCCCCGATCGAGGCGAGAGGTCGTGCGATGAGCGGCAGGATGACCGGGGCCACCGGGACGGCCCGAACCTCCGAGGCGGAGCGCCCCCAGCTCAGCGACGCCGCCGCCGCGTACATCCGCAGCATGATCATGTCGGGCCGGTGGCGCCCGGGCGACTCGGTCCGGCCGGAGGTGGTGGGCCAGGCGCTGGGCATCTCCGCGACGCCGGCCCGCGAGGCGTTGCACGTGCTCCGGGTGGAGGGCTTCCTGCAGCTGCTGCCCCGGCGCGGCTTCCAGGTCGCGCCGCTGACCGGCCAGGACGTCCGCGACCTGTTCGAGGCGCACGCGCTGATCTCGGGCGAGCTGGCGGCCCGCGCCGCCGTCCGGGTGACGCCGGAGGACCTGGCCGAGTTGGAGGCGCTGCACCACGAACTGCTGGCCGCGGCGCACCGCAAGGACCTGGCTCTGCTGGAGGAGAAGAACCACGCCTTCCACCGGCACATCAACCTGGTGGCGGACGCCCGCAAGATCACCTGGGTGCTCGGCCTGACCGGCCGGTACATCCCCACCCGCTTCTACTCCGCGATCGAGGGCTGGCCCGAGGCCACCCTGCACGACCACACCGGGATCCTGGCCGGGCTGCGGGCCGGGGACGCGGAGGCCGCGCGCAGGGCGATGCACGATCACATCGCGAACTCCGGCGACCTGCTGGCCAGGCAGTTCGACCGGCAGGCCGCGGACGACGAAACCTCTTCCTGACCCAGGCCCCGGGCGAGGCCGCGGCCGGGTCACGGCGGAGCCGCCGATCCGGCTCGTCGTCGAGGAGAGGTGGTTCGATTGACGCGCTCCCCGGCCTGAAGGGCCGGGGATTCAGCCCGTGCCGCCTCACGCGGCACCTCTGTGGCTTCCTGCTTCATCGGCGTCCGCCACCGCGAACGGTGGTCTTACATCGCCTCCACGGGCGTTTAACGTCTCCGCCTCCCACCGCGTCATGCGGCGGGTTTCCGTCCAGCGGCGACGATTCGTCGCCCTTCGGTCAGGATGTTGATCGCCGCGTTGACGTCACGGTCATGGACGGCGCCGCACGGGCAGGCCCATTGCCGGACGTTCAGCGGCATGGAGGTGGCGAGGCCCCCGCACGCCGAGCACAGCTTCGAGGAGGGAAACCACCGGTCGATCGTGGCGAAGGTCCGGCCGTGTCGTTTCGCCTTGTA